>NZ_CP016268.1:600000-790000 GCF_001677435.1 Woeseia oceani | reverse complement strand
TCCCCAAATTACAAAGATTTAACTTGGTTCTCACGTTGTTTTTGCCTCAAGCAAATTCCAACGCGAGCACCCACACAAATTATCTGATTAAGTTGTTAAAGAGCGTCCCCGCTAGCGCGGAGCAGACCCACAAGTATACAGGCGAAAGGACATCAATCAATAGCCCTAAGGCGCCTGTTGCTATTTTTTCTGGATCTGTCTGAAGGCGTATATTCCCTCAGAGAGCGGCGCATTATAGCGACGAATCCTCTGCGGTCAACCACTATTTCAAATTTATTTCAGGGGGGCCAATTTCCCACCTGATTGCGTCGCTGGGCAAGCACTACGAACAAGCCAGGATGATGATTTCGCCCTAAAAATACAGGCTATTCAGGAAACAGGCTCATCACGGGCAAGCCCTGAAGACTTGTGGCGCGCTGGCGGCAACCATCGGACTTTTTGCAGGGCAATGCGCAAGCAAAGCACCTGTCGTCAGGAGCAAATCAGGGAGTGACCGGCCGACCCGCCGGCGTTACAGCCACCGTTTGTGAATTCGCGTTCGTCACTCCGGCAATTGCGGCCGTTTTGCGCAGCCAGGATCTGGAGCGCTATGGCCAGGCCTCACCCTGTCGGGAACAGTGCCCGGCTCAAACGACACTGACTTTGGCGAACTTCCTCTTGCCAACCTGGTAAACGTGGGTACTGCCTGCCGCTAGCTCAATAGCGCGGTCATCGATGCGCTCGCCATCTATGCGCACAGCGCCCTGCTTAATCATCCTGAATGCCTCAGAGGTGCTTGCGACCAGACCGGCAGCACGCAATAGATGCGCAACCCCCAGACTGCCGTCGGTAGCAGACACACTGATCTCCTCAATCTCATCCGGCATGGCGCCCTGCTGGAAGCGCGCTACGAAGGCCTCCTGCTCACGCCTGGCGTCGGCGACACTATGGAACCGGGCCACTATTTCCTGGGCTAACTCAAACTTTACATCGCGCGGATTGCGGCCGGCCTCAACCGAGGATTTCAATTCCGTGAGCTCCCCGAGGGGCCGGAAACTAAGTACTTCGAAATACCGCCACATCAGATCGTCAGAAATTGACATGATCTTGCCGAACATCTCGCCCGGCGCCTCGGTGATACCGATGTAGTTGTGCAGCGATTTCGACATCTTCTGCACGCCGTCCAGACCCTCCAGCAACGGCGTAGTCATTACAACCTGAGGTGCCTGCTGGTAGTGCTGTTGCAGCTGCCGCCCCATCAGCAGATTGAATTTTTGATCGGTACCGCCCAACTCCACATCAGCCCGCAAAGCAACAGAGTCGTAGCCCTGAACCAGCGGATAAAGAAACTCGTGGATCGCGATCGGCTGCCCACCGTTATAGCGCTTATTGAAATCATCCCGCTCCAACATGCGGGCAACAGTGTTATTGGCTGCCAGCTTGATAAGGCCCGCCGCATCCATTTTTGACATCCAGCGAGAATTGAACTCAACCCGGGTCCGCTCAGGATCCAGAATCTTGTAGATCTGCTCCTTATAGGTGCTGGCGTTGGCTTCTATGTCTTCCGGGCTTAATGGCGGTCGCGTGGCATTTTTGCCGCTAGGGTCGCCAATCATGCCGGTGAAATCACCAATCAGAAAAACCACATCGTGGCCAAGTTCCTGAAACTGGCGCATCTTGTTAATTAGTACTGTGTGGCCTACATGGAGATCCGGTGCCGTCGGATCGAACCCGGCCTTGATCACCAGCGGACGCCCGAGCTCCAGCTTTTCCTTTAGACCACCTTCCGGCAAAATCTCGTCACAGCCACGTGCCAGTTCGTCGAGTTGTTCCTGTATTTTCATAGTTATTAGGCTACCGGTGATTTTCAGCTGCGGAACTTTAGCACTCCGCGGCTGTTTTTGAAGTACAGGCCGCTCATTTGCGCTGGAAAAACAAGCAATGATGACAACCATACGGTGATTGGTGCGGGTGCCACCGGAGACGAAAGGCCAGCCCCAGAACCCACATCAGTTTATTTTTTTAACATTATGATTTTGAGAGCCTTTTCTTTGACGTTAGCAATGAGCGGTTGTACAGTACCGGCAACGCCACACCCCCGGGGATTAACGCCGTGCCAAGACCGGTGAACCTATTGCTTCACGATTACAAACAACCCCCGAGCAAACCCGCTGCGCCCGGCAAAGCCTGGCGATGGTTTGCACTGGGATTGGGCTTACCGCTGCTGGCGATCGCCGGATTCTCGACGATCAAGAGCGCGCCTGGATCGAATCAGGCCAATAAAGCCGTCGAGCCCGACACAATACAAACTGACACGATGGAAGCTGCGCTCAGCGATACGCTACGCATTGCCGAGCCGTTCCCGCAATTCATCAACCGCCCTGCCAAAGTCGCCCACAACGCGTTTCATCCGCCATTGATCCTGCCGGAAGCGCCGCAGTTCGACGTTGTCAGCCATACGATCAAATCGGGCGACACTCTCGAACAAGTATTCAGGCGGAACAAGATCAGCCTCGCGGATCTGGCGGCAATAGTCAGGCTACCCGAGGCTGCCAACCACCTGAAGATCCTGCGCCCTGGCGACACTTTCGAGATTGGCCACAATGAAGGCCAGCTGATGAGCCTCTATCGTGAACTGAATCTCACACAGTCATTGCAGATTTCCCGAAACGATGATGGCTTTTTGGCAGAACTGGTCGAACGTCCGATCGAAACCGTTCGGCGCAATGCATATGGCCGGATTGAGTCGTCGCTATTCGAGAGTGCGGCGTCTGCAGGACTGCAAGATAAGTTGATTATGAACCTCGCAGGCATTTTCGCCTGGGATATCGATTTCGTTCTCGACATCAGAACGAACGACGATTATTACATCCTCTATGAAGAGATCTGGCAGGACGGAAAGTTTGTAACGACCGGAGAAATCATAGCGGCCGAATTCAACACCAATGGCCGTACTTTTCAGGCAGTCCGTTACGTTGACCCTGAAGGGCACTCAGACTATTTCACTCCGGATGGACGCAGCGTACGGAAAGCATTCGTTCGCGCACCGGTCGACTTCACCCGCATAAGCTCGAACTTCAACCCTAACCGTAAACACCCGGTGCTCAACACGATTCGAGCCCACAAGGGCGTGGATTACGCCGCACCCAAGGGCACGCCAATCAAAGCAGCCGGCGATGGCAAAGTTATTTTCCGTGGGCGCAAGGGCGGCTATGGCAACGCCGTTATCCTGCAACACGGTGGCAACATCACCACGCTGTACGCGCACATGTCGAGCTTCGCCAAGAACGCACGAGTGGGTAAGCGGGTTCGTCAAGGAGAAACGATCGGCTTCGTTGGCAGCACAGGTCTCGCAACAGCGGCCCACCTGCACTACGAATACAGACTCAATGGGGTGCACCGCAACCCACGCACGGTGCAACTGCCGCAAGCAGATCCGATCAAACAAAAATACCGCAGCGAGTTTATGGCGACGGCCGAACCGATTCTGAACGAGCTGCAAAACTACAAGCGAACGCAAATTGCAGCCGCATCTTTTGACTAGGCGAGTGAGCTGCTTAATTGCCCGATAAGCCAGCATGGAGCGGCCTGTACGTCGGGCTAATCTCGGGCACCAGCATGGACGGCATCGACGCCGCGCTCGTCGACCTTGACCACACCCGCTGCAGGATCATCGCTGCAAAAACCTGTCCTTACGCTCCGGAATTACGCGACACGCTGTTTCACCTCAGCCGGAATCCGGAGGAATGCACGATCGACGAAGTCGGCCGCATTGATCACTGGATTGCCGAATCATTCAGAGATGCGGCTCTCGCTGTGATGCGGGATGCCGGGGTAACAGCAGACGCTGTGACAGCTCTTGGCAGCCATGGGCAAACCCTTCGACACAAACCACGGGCCGCCCGCCCGTTCACGATACAACTTGGCGATCCGAATATTATCGCCGCCGGAACCGGCATCACGACAGTGGCCGATTTTCGCCGTCGTGATCTGGCCGAAGGTGGCGAAGGCGCGCCACTGGCTCCTGCCTTCCACGCCTGGGCCTTCAGCAGCCCGGCTAAACGGGTGATTCTGAACATTGGTGGTTTCGCGAACGTCACGGTCTTGAACAGCGCTAACAACGGCATCAGCGGCTTTGATACCGGCCCCGGTAATTCACTCATGGATACCTGGTGCCAGCTGCATAAAGGCAAGGCCTACGATGAAGATGGTCGCTGGGCGTCTTCCGGCGTAGTTGATAGCCGGCTCCTGAACCAGATGTTGGGCGACGACTACTTTGCCCTGCCTCCACCCAAGAGCACTGGCTTCGAGTACTTCGACAATGCCTGGCTGGCACGGCACCTGGAGGACGGACCGGCGCGCCGGGCAGACGATGTTTTGGCCACTTTGTGTGACCTGACAGCCTGCACTATCGCCGACGCCATCGACACCTACGCGGCAGATGCGCGGGACGTTCTTGTTTGCGGCGGCGGCGTACACAATCAACATTTGCTGCGGCGACTACAGGACAAGCTGCCGCATCAAGTAGTCGCCAGCACTGCAACGGCAGGCGTAGAGCCCGACTGGATCGAAGCGGCCGCGTTTGCCTGGCTCGCCGCGCGTCGCCTTGCCGACCTCCCGGGCAATATTCCGGCCGTCACTGGTGCCCGCGTGCCCGCCATACTTGGCGGTGTCTTTTCGGGACGCAATTAACCTTCCCGCAATACTCTGCTTGCTACACTAAGCGAATCTATCAAGGGCCAGAGAACTATCTTGGACGCGCCTGCTGAACCTGCTACCGACCTCTATATCAACCGGGACCTGAGTCTGCTGGAGTTCAATCGCCGTGTGCTCGAACAGGCGAATGACCCGGAGATTCCGCTGTTGGAACGGCTGCGTTTCCTGTGCATATCGTGCACCAACCTCGATGAGTTTTTTGAGATCCGCGCAGCATCTTTGAAGCAGCTGCTTGAAATGGGCGCGCCGGCTCCGGGGCCGGACAACATGACACCGCAACAGCTGCTCGACGAAATCCGGCGTCGCTCTGTTGAACTGATACGCGCTCAGTACGACTTGCTGAACGACGTACTGTTGCCGCAGCTGGCGGAACACCGGATCGAGTTCGCGCGCCGTGAGAGCTGGAGCAATGAACAATGCGCCTGGCTGGCAAAGTATTTCCACACAGAAATCGTACCGGTACTGACACCGCTGACCCTTGACCCTTCACGGCCCTTCCCGCGAATACTGAACAAGAGCCTCAACTTCATCGTACGCCTGAATGGCGAGGACGCATTTGGGCGTCGCCGGCACCGGGCGATAGTGCAAGCGCCGCGTTCACTGCCGCGCATTATTCGCTTGCCCGACAACCTGTGTAGCTCCGACTCAGAATGCTATGTCTTTCTGTCGTCTATCATTCACGAGCACGTCAGCGAATTATTCCCCGGCATGGCCGTCGATGGCTGCTACCAGTTTCGAATCACGCGTAACAGTAATCTGTACGTCGACGATGAAGAAGTCGATGATCTAGTGCGCGCGCTCGAAGGCGAACTGGCCGCCAGTCGCTACGGGGAAGCAGTGCGCCTGGAAATCAGTCAGCAATGTCCGGACGACCTGTGTGAGTTCCTTCTCGATCACTTTTCGCTGGACCGCGCGGACATGTTTGCCGTGGATGGTCCTGTAAACCTGAATCGACTGATCGCCGTCTGCGAGATGGCCCACCGCCCGGAACTTTTTTACCCGGCTTTTACGCCGGGAATACCCGACGCGCTACGCAACGAAGACGACATTTTCGCCGTGCTGCGGAAGCAGAATATCCTGCTGCACCACCCGTATCAGTCATTCGCACCAGTGATCGACTTTGTGGCTGCGGCCGCCGCAGATCCGCGCGTTCTCGCGATCAAGCAAACGCTGTACCGAACCGGCGCCGCATCGCCAATCGTTGATCGGCTGGTTGAAGCCGCCCGTGCTGGCAAAGAAGTCACGGTAATCATTGAGCTGATGGCGCGTTTCGACGAAGCAGCCAACATCTCACTGGCCAATCGTTTGCAGGAAGCCGGCGCGCATGTTGTTTACGGGCTGGTCGGATTCAAAACGCACGCAAAAATGTCGATGGTCGTGCGCCGCGAACAAGACAAACTCCGTCGGTATGTACACCTGGGTACTGGCAACTATCACCCAGGGACAGCACGCGCTTATACAGACTACGGTTTACTGAGTGCAAGCCACAAGCTGGGAGAAGACGTCCACAAAGTTTTCATGCAACTCACAAGCCTTACCCAAGCCAAGAACTTAGACCGCCTTCTTACGGCACCATTCTCGCTGTTCAAGGAGTTGATACGACGCATCGAGCGTGAGATCGAATTTGCAAACTCAGGGCATGACGCCCGGATTATTGCCAAGGTCAATGCGTTGATCGAACCACAGATTATCGACGCACTCTATCGCGCATCCGCCGCGGGCGTGCAGATAGACCTTATTGTGCGGGGTATTTGCTCCCTGCGGCCCGGTGTTCCGGGGTTGTCCGACAACATACGAATACGATCAATCGTTGGCCGCTTCCTCGAACATTCGCGTGTTTATTATTTTCACAACGGTGGCGCCGAGGAATTCCTATGTTCCAGTGCGGACTGGATGGATCGTAACTTTTTCCGTCGCACCGAAGTGTGTTTCCCTATACGGCAACGGCCACTCAAGAATCGTTTGAAACGCGACCTTGAACTCTTTCTTGCCGATAATTGCGGCGCATGGGAACTCCACGGTGATGGCCATTACGTTCGTCTGCAACCCAAGGAAGGTGAGGAACGCGTGTCCGCGCAACTAACGCTACTTGATGAGCTGAGCGGCAGCGCAACGTAGATTAGGCAGCGATCGTCTCTACGGTAAGTGAGAAGCCGGCTTGCTGAAGGTAACCTTGCTCGCGCTGCAAATCGGCCAGGGTCAACGGATTGTCCGCCAGCCAGGCAGCCGGAAAGGCAATAACCAGCGATCGCTTTTTCACTTTGAGCGTGATCGCTGGCATTTGCTCGGAACTTCGACTTCGATTGATCAGCACCGCAAGCCGCAACAATATGCTCAGTCGCAACCCTTTGCTGCGCCAGCCTGTGGCCAGCTTGCGGCTCGCCGACAAGCTTAGCTGCCGACGCTGACTGGCAATTAGGAAGGCAAGCAGCCCCTGCTCCGACCATGGAAAGCCCGGCATGTCTGCATTGGCCGCAATGTAGGCGCCATGGCGCTGATGGCCATCGTGAGAGATATCCAGGCCGATTTCGTGCAAACGCGCCGCCCAATTCAGCATATTGTGCGCAAGATCGGAGGTCAGATCCCATTCATCGGCACACTGCTGTAACAAATCGTTTGCCGTTGCCGCGACGCGGTCGGCCTGCCGTTCATCGACGTGGTAACGGCCCGCCATCGCCCTGACAGTACGCTCGCGCGCATCCTCGTGCTGCAAACGCCCCAGCATCTCGTAAAGCAGCCCTTCGCGCAGTGCGCCGTCAGAGGTTTGCATACGCGGAATACGCAGTACCTGCAGAACCTCTACCAGGATCGCCAGGCCACCGGGCCAAACCTGCGCGCGCCGCTCTGATAAGCCGGGCAACTTCAGGTTCTCAATAGTGCCAAAGTCCGTCACGCGATCGATCAATGCTTCGACAACCGGCACAGTCAGGCCGACGCCATCCAGAACACCAATTTCGCGGGCAACAGCTTCGGTCGCAAGTATTGTTCCGGACGTGCCTATCGCTTGCAGATCCGGGGCCTCGCGAAAAAAAGCTTTGACCGGTCGCAATTCCAAACGCGCGGCGAGGCGGGCACGCTCAAACGATTCGCGGCTAATCTCACCGTTGCGGAAATAGCGCTCAGTCATTGCAACGCAACCGAGATGAAGACTTTCCAGCGCTTTCGTGTTGTCGGCACGACCCAGAATCAATTCGGTACTGCCACCGCCAATATCAAGTACCAGTCGGTGACCAGCATGCGGCGGCAGGCTATGCAGCACACCTTTGTAGATCAAGCGCGCTTCTTCCACACCCGAAATGACTTCAATGGGGTGGCCCAGAGCGTGCTCAGCCGCAACACCGAAATACCGCGCATTTTTCGCCCGGCGCAATGTGCTGGTGCCGGCAGCCCGCACATTTTGGGCATGCATGTCCCGCAATCGCTCACCAAAGCGCGACAGGCATTCCAGCGCCCGCTGTTTCGCAGCGTCACTGAGTTCACCGGTGATTTCGAGGCCTTCGGAGAGCCGGACCGTTTCCCGCAAGCGATCGATAATGGTCAGCTGGCCGTGGCGCAACTCACCAACAATCATATGGAAACTGTTCGAACCCAGATCAACCGCAGCAATGACTTCGGGCACATCTGCGGCGCGGGTCATGCGGTCAAATGATTGTACCGATTCGACGCTAATGGCCCCGTCCTGGTGCGCCGGCTGTACTCGCCAGCTTCAGACGTTAAAAGAAGAACCGCAACCGCAGGTGGTCGACGCATTCGGGTTTCGAATGACGAATTGCGCACCTTGCAGATCTTCCTTGTAATCGATTTCGGCGCCCATCAGGTACTGAACGCTCATCGGATCGACGAGCAGAGTCACACCACGGTTCTCAACCTTGCTGTCACCCTCTTCCATGGCCTGATCGAAAGTAAAGCCGTATTGGAAACCTGAACAACCACCACCAGAAACAAACACTCTCAGTTTCAGGTCCGGGTTGTCCTCTTCCTTTATCAGCTCACTAACTTTGTCAGCCGCCGCATCCGTGAAGACGATCGGTGGTGGCGGCATTGTGTTACTGCTGTTGTTTTCAACTTGCATGATTTTAGTCCTGCCCGAGCAATCACCGGGGTGTTGTCAGGTAATTCAGACGGCTTTCGCCGGCTCGGCGTTTTCCGCCTTCTCCAGCAATGGCACCTGCCCGTCTGGCTGGTGCACCAGCTTGCCGTTGATTTCAGCGCCTATCGCCATTTCAATCAGATTGTAATACACATTGCCAATGACTCGCGCGGTGGGACCAAGTTCCACCCTGTGCCCCGCGACGACATCACCGCGCACGATGCCATTCAGTATGACATGGGGCACAGTCACGCCACCTTCAATAGCGCCGTCCTCAGATACTGTCAGCGCCGAGTTACTGTCCGGGTCAGCGGTGACGCTGCCTTTGACGACACCGTCCACGTGACACCCCCCGGCAAAGTGCAAGTCCCCGTTAACCTTGGAGTTACTGCCAACCAGGGTGTCAATAACCGTGTGTCGCTTGTGCTTGCGCCCGAACATGTCCTCTCCTCAGCTCTGACTCATCTGCCAGAGGTAGCTTTGTTTCACGCTTTCTACCGATTTGGTGCGCGAATTCACTTCAATATTGATGCGTTGCGGCTGAAAGCCGGACGGCATGATCAGTTGGCGCTCAAAGTCCTGAAAATAACGAAAGGAAAAGGGCCAACTGCTGTCCTCGTTCTCCGGTAGCAGCTCAGCCAGCGTAAACGTGCGGGCGGCGCCATCCTGCTCGCCTTCCACCGTAAAGTCGACCTCGCCTTTGACCGTCTGATCATGCTGCTTCACCTGGACCAGCACGACACGAAGGCTGTATACGCCCTCCTCATTGGTCTTGACCAGCTTGACGTCCTGGACGCGCAAGCCACGGCCACCGTCGGCCGGCGAAATGATGCCGCGATAAAATTCAATGGCATCCCGCTGCTCCTGGATCTTGCGCTGAAACTCACCAAGACTCGCTTCAACGTCCTTGTATGCCGCCCGATCAATATTCCTGTGGGTCTCCAGCAGTGCAATCTGTTCTTTCTGAGCCTCGATCGCCGCTTCGAGTTGTTCGATTTCCCAGGTCAACGCCTGCCGCTCTGCGAAGGCGTCGGCGACGTTGTAACCCGCCTGAATTCGACCGAACTCGAAGGTAAGATAAGCACCGAGCAACACAGCGACTACGAGCCCACTGCGTACGACCCAGGCAGGCACGCCACTGATGTGTACCGGTGATTTTCTGCGCAAAATGTACTGCCAAGCCGTGTCAAAGGCGTTATGTTACGCGCAGGCCAGCGCAAACAGAAGTGCAGCAGATCACGGAATCGCACGATAACGAAATGAAAAATTCGCGAAATTTATCGGTTTCCCGCCAGAATTCGGGACAGGATCTGTGGCAGTTATGCAGCTAGGCCAGTGGTACCCGTGGGTGAAGGCCCTGCATGTCGCATTTATGGTGACCTGGTTCGCCGGTTTGTTCTATTTGCCACGGTTGTTCATTTACCACGCCGAGGCCAGCGACTCGATCAGCCTGCAACGCTTTCAGGTTATGGAGCGCCGGCTTTACGCGATGATGACGCTGGGCGCGACGGTGACGATCATCCTCGGTCTGTTGCTGTTGTGGATCAACCCGGGCTTGCTGATGATCTTCTGGTTTCGGCTCAAATTGCTCTTGCTCGCCGGGTTGATCGTCTTCCACCTGCGCTGCCGGAACTGGATGAACCGCCTGAAAGGTGAATTTAGCCCGGAAAATACCCGCTGGTTGCGATTCTTCAATGAGATTCCGGTTATTTTTCTACTCGGAATCATCACCCTGGCAATCCTGAAGCCGGCTTAGTCTTCTTTTGCCTTGCGCTGCCGGGCAGCATCTTTGTCGAACACGACCTTCCAGCGATGCGGCCACCATTTGGGGCGCGGCGGCAAGCCCTCTGGGTAAAGCGACGGCCCCAGCGCATTCAGCGCCTGCACGTACACCCGTCGCTTGAAGTAAATCACCTCGGTGACCGGTCGCCAGAAATCCACCCAGCGCCAGCGATCAAATTCCGGGGTATCACAGCAATCAAACCGCAGGCGTTCCTCGCCACCGCGCAACCTGAGCAAAAACCATTGCTGTTTCTGGCCTATGCACAAAGGCTTGCTGCCGTGGCGCAGGTATTTTTTTGGCAGACGGTAGCGCAGCCATTCGTCGGTTTCGCCCAATATCTCAACATCGCCGGGCCGCAAGCCGATTTCCTCGCGCAACTCGCGAAACATCGCATCCTGTGCCGACTCGTCCTTGTGCATGCCGCCTTGCGGGAATTGCCAGCCTTTACTGCCGACGCGGCCGGCCAACAGCAATTTGCCTTCGGCATTGCACAAGATGATGCCCACATTAGCGCGGTAACCATTGGAATCGATACAGTCGTTACTCATAGCTAGCAGTGTTTCATTTGCAGGAACCGGCGGAACAGGCGCTTAGCTTGCCCGAATTCACGTCACTTGTACCACCCCCTTGCATTGATTAGCCTTGCTGACTATCTGAATGAGGCACGCGACGTAGAGAATGTTATCCCCCCGCTGGAGCGATCGACCGTGCCGTTAAGACCTGCATTCGGGCTCTTTTTCCTGCTGTTACTCCTTAGTGCGGCGAGCATTGCTATCGCATTGCTCTACGGCAGCGCGCAGCTCGGTGCGAGCGATGTTCTAGATGCATTCAGCGGCAATGCATCGGCGGCAACCCACACGGTCATCATGGAGTTGCGCCTGCCACGGGCGTTGACCGCTTTCGGCGTCGGGGGACTGCTCGCCGTTGCCGGAGTGCTCATGCAGGTGCTGCTACGCAACCCGCTTGCTGAACCGTACATACTTGGCAGCTCCGGCGGTGCGGCCGTCGCCGCCTTGCTGGCGATGTTGCTGGGCTGGAACGCGGTCATGCTCAACAGCGCGGCATTCACGGGTGCCATGACCGCCAATCTGCTGGTTTTTTCGATTGCGCAAGGCACCGGCAGCTGGCCACCGGCGCGGTTGTTACTGACCGGCGTTGTGCTGGCCGCCGGCTTCAGCGCGGCGACCACGCTGCTGCTGGCGCTCAGCCCGGATCAGAACCTGCGGGGCATGCTGTTCTGGCTCATGGGCGACCTGAGCTTCGCTCACGCACCCGGCCGCACCTTGTGGCTGCTACTTGCCATCACTGGCGCGGCAACACTGTCGGCGCGGCATCTGAATGTGCTGTCCCGCGGCGAGCTGGAAGCCGCGGTGCTTGGCTTGCCGGTTGCAACGTTCCGACTTGCGTTATTCGCCGTAACCGCACTGGCGACCGCCATTTCGGTCACAACGGTGGGGGTCATCGGCTTCATCGGCCTGGTGGTGCCGCATGCCATTCGATTGCTTGCAGGCAGTGATCACCGCTTGCTGGTTCCTGCCTCAGCGCTTGCGGGTGGCTGCCTGCTCGTGGTGGCCGATACCATCGCCCGCAGCGTGCTGGCACCCCGGCAATTGCCGGTCGGCGCATTGACGGCTGCATTGGGCGTGCCGTTGTTCCTCTACCTGATGAGCCGCAGTCGTCGGGTATCCTGACAACGAGAAGGTTACCGGCGGGCAAAAACCACGATGTGGTCCGTTTCCAGTCGAATGCCGATGGCCTCACCGACCGGGTGATTGTGATGACTCGGTACCGACGACAAGAGTGTCGCGCCGCTCACTGTTTTCAGTTCGTAGAGAAATTCTGAGCCTTTGAACTGCTTCGAGATGACTTCGGCTTTCATCAGACTGTCGTCGTCGTGAACAACATCATCCGGACGTAATAACACGTCGACTGAGGTGCCTTCGGTCAATGGCTCCTCCATGCGCCCGGACATCGTCCCCAGTTCGGTCTCCACAAGATTCTCGCCACGGACCCGCCCTTCCAACCAGACACCTTTGCCGACAAAGTCGGCGATGAAACGATCTGCTGGCCGGTGGTAAAGCCGGTACGCACTGTCCCATTGCAACATCCGTCCCCCACGCAGCACGCCCACATCATCAGCGAGTGCGAACGCGTCGTGATGATCGTGCATCGCGACCAGCGCTGTCGTTCCGAGTTGGGTCAGCAGCTGTCGAATCTCCTGCCCCAGATCCTGGCGCAAGCTGGCATCGAGATTGGAAAACGGTTCATCCATCAGCAGCAACCGCGGCTCTGGCGCAAGCGCCCTGGCGAGTGCAACTCGCTGTTGTTGCCCGCCGGATAGTTCGTGCGGATATCTCGCCGCGAACTCGGCCAGGCCAACCAGTTTCAGGAACTTCATTGCCAGCAAACGGGCATCGCGCTTCGGCTGCCGGTGCAACGCAAAAGACACGTTCTGCTGCGCGGTCAAATGCGGCAGCAGCGCGTAGTCCTGGAACACCATGCCAATACGCCGTTCTTCGGCTGACATGTGCATGCTGTTGGAACTAAGCAAGGTAGCGCCTGCGCGAATTTCGCCGGCACTGATTTGCTCGAAGCCGGCAATACAACGCAACAAGGTGGTCTTGCCGCAGCCGCTGGGGCCCAGAATGCAGCCGATACGCCCGCCCTCCAGACTGAGCGACACCTCGTCCAGTACAGGCTCCTCTGTATATCGATGGCTGATTGCGTTGATTTCGAGCATCAGTCGTTGCGCCGACTGAGTATGACCACGGGCACCAGCCCGGCCAGCACGATTGCCAGGGCCGGCAACGCGGCGCGCTGCCACTCACCTTCCGTTGTGAGCTGGAATACACGAACAGCCAGCGTGTCCCAACCGAACGGCCGGGTCATCAGGGTAATCGGAAGTTCTTTCATGACATCAACAAAAACCAGTAACAGTGCCGTTACGATTGCGGGCCTGAGTATCGGCACATGCACACGACCCAGCAAGCGCAAGCCCGACACTCCCATGCCACGAGCAGCGTCTTCGATACTCGACTTGATGCGCAGCAAGGCACTGTCAATGGGTCCATGCGCAACGGCCAGATACCTCGCCATGTAAGCCAGCAAGACAACGCTAAGTCCACCCTGCAATGCAACGACAGTGCCGCTATCGGACAGAAGTGTACCGTTTATCCAGCGACTGAGTGCTGCTACCGGCACGAAAAAGCCGACCGCAAGGACAGTACCCGGAATGGCATAGCCCAATGTTGCGATTCGCGCCAGCGCCTGATTCATTCGGCCGGGAGCGTAACGAACGGCGAAGGCCAGAAGCACGGCGACCGTTGTAATCAATGCCGCGGCCATGGTCGCCAGCATCAACGTGTTGCCAGCCAGGTGCCAATAACGGGCGTCGAATTCAACACCAAAGCTGCGCACACTCCAGACCAGTATCAGGCTGGCCGGCAAGACGAACGCAACGAACAGAACGGCGGCACAGTACAAACTGACAGACAGTCGCTGCGGCTTACCGAGCTCCAGCCTGGAATGACCCGCACTGGCCGTGCTGGTGTAACGGGACGCACCGCGAAAACGTTTTTCCAACAAAAGCGCGCCAAGCACCAGTGTTACCAGCACCAGTGACAATTGCAGCGCCGACTGCAAAGAGAACAAGCCATACCACGATCGGTAAATGGCGGTAGTGAACGTCGTGAAGTTGAATAACTGGACCGTGCCGAAATCGGCAAGACACTCCATGATTGCAAGGCTGACGCCGGCGACTATCCAGGGCCGCGCCAGGGGCAAAGAAACGCGGAAGAAGCCTTGCACAGGTCTGAAGCCACAACTTTGGGCCACCTCAATACCGCGCACGCCCTGACTCGCGAATGCCTGACGGCAAATAAGAAACACGTACGGGTACAACACGAGGCTTAGCGTCAGTATTGAAGCGCCAGCCGGCCCCAGACCAGGAAACTCGGTATCGGCACCGAAGGTCGCGCGCCATCCAGACTGCAGAGGCCCGGTGTATTCGAACAATGCGGCGAGGGCAAAACCGAGAACATAGCCGGGCATCGCCATCGGCAACAACAGCGCCCATGCAAAGAACCGGCGGCCGGGAAACTCGCAGGTTGCAACAAACCAGGCAAGCGAAACGCCGAGTAACGATGTGATAGTTGCAACACCGGCGACCAGCAACAGTGTGTTGGTGAAAGCTTCCGGCAGCACGTAGGTCAGCAAATGCGACCAGATGTCACCCGTATCGACGAATAAGGACGACAGCGCCACCAACAGTGGCGCGGAAGCAATCAGCGCGATTAACGCGACGAGCCAACCAAAACCAGCGTGCCGCCCTGATCGGGCGGCACGCACGGAAGCGTCAACGGCTTGCGCCGGTACAGCCGTGGGGCCTTGCATGGGCTTCAAGCGCCAACCACCTGTCGGAGTTTAACGATAGCCAGCCCGGTCCATGAGTTTCACGGCATCGGCCTGAAACTCACCAGCCCTGGCAACGTTCATCGGGCTGGCGGAAAACTCGCCCCAGGCTACGACCATTGGATGCGCCGCCACCGTCGGGTTCGCCGGGTACTCCATGTTTTCGCCGCCCAGCAATTTCTGCGCCTTCGGTTGTGACATCCAATCAAGCAAAGCAATGGCGCCTTCCGGGTTCTTGGCGTGACGGGTCACACCGGCACCCGAAACATTGACGTGGACACCGCCCGTGTCAGCAGCTGGCCAGAAAATCGCCACCGGGATATCGGGATTCTCTTTCTGGAGCCGACCAAAATAATAGGTATTCACGATACCGACCTGGCACTGCCCCGCCTCTATCGCTTCAATGAGCTTGGTGTCATTGGAAAACACATCGGTCGCCAGATTGGCCACCCAGCCGCGAACAATTTCTTCGGTACGACGTTCGCCCAAAGACGCGATGAGCATTGCGACCAGGGACTGGTTATAGACTTTTGCCGACGTCCGCAGGCAAAGCTTGCCGGCCCATTTCGGGTCAGCGAGATCGGCATACCCTTTAAGGTCGGCCGGGTCCACGCTGCGGGTGTCATACACAATCGTCCGGGCGCGTACCGACATCGCGAACCACTGATTTTCCGGATCGCGCAAGTGTTCGGGTATGTCCGCCTGCAGCACGTCGGAGCGTACCGGCCGCAACACACCTTTTTCGGCGGCGTACCACAGATTGCCCGCATCCACGGTCAGCAACAGGTCCGCCGGCGTTGTTTGACCTTCAGCGAGCAGCTTCTGAATCAGTGGTTGTTCGCTGTCTGTCGTGTAACGAACCTCAACGCCCGTCTCGGCGGTGTACGCGTCGAAAATCGGTTTGATCAGTTGTTCCGCGCGCGCGGAGTACACCACGACAGGCTCCGGTGCCTTGTCGGCAGCCGTGGTCGCAGCAGGTTCAGAATTGTCAGCGCCACAAGCAACCAGCAAGCAAGCGATAGCTAACGCGGTGAATCCCGGAATACGGGCAGATAACGAATTCGGCATGGCAATGGTTCACTCTGCTAACTTAATGATAATGCTTCTCATTATCACATACGGCGAGAGCGCTTGCCAACGGCTAAATGCCCGCTATTCGACGGCAACCCTGTCGCGCCCCTCGGATTTCGCCCGGTAGAGTGCAACATCCGCGCGCGCAAGCAAAGACTCACCCAACGATTTCAGATCCGCGCCCTGCGGCGGCGCCGCACAGGTCGCAATCCCGATCGACGTGGTAATGATCTCGCTCTGTTCCGCGTTCACCGATACCGGTGATGCGGAAATGCTGGCGCGAATTCGCTCGGCGAGCGCCCGTGCCGCGGCAAAATCCGTCGCAGGCAACAGAACAACAAACTCCTCGCCACCGAAACGGGCGGCAACATCACTGACGCGAACCTGGGATTCAATGCGCTGTGCGACTTCACGCAAAACTTCGTCACCCGCGGCATGGCCGTAACTGTCATTGATCCGCTTGAAATGATCGATGTCGAGCATCAGGCAGACCAGCGTAGTTTGCTCGCGGGAGGCACGCGCCAGTTCTTCCTTGAGACGCAGTTGCAGGTAGCGGCGGTTGTGCCAACCGGTAAGAAAGTCGGTATGCCCGCTGCGCAACAAACGGGCGCGGTTGAGAACGTTCTCCAGAGAAAACGACGCGATCACTCCCAGGTGCGAAAAAAAGTCCGTCGCGTGCAGCGCGGTAAAGCGGTCGTCGTCCTTGCTGCCAAAATTCAGGCTGCCGAGCAATCGACCCTTGTGCATCAGCGGCAGCAACGCTACCGATGACAGGCCCAGATCAGGGGGCAGAATCAAGGCGTGATCCGCTTTCATGTAGCGACCGAGCCACGGCCTGGTCAAGGCAACGAACTGTGGCGCCATGCCGCCAAGACTGTCGACAAAAGTCAGCCCGGGGAACTCTTCCGGCTCATGCCCACTGGCAAGCAGCAGGTGACGTACGTTGTGATCCGGATCGGCAAGCACAACACTGACCGCGTCCAGGCGGTAGCTGTCACGCAAGCCGTCGAGCAAGACATGCAGCAACGACGCAATATCTTCGGCATTTAACAGTGTGAGCTCGCGCTCCTGCGATACACGCAGAATACGGGTATTCCGCTCGACTTCACTGGTAAGGCGTTTGAGCTGGCTGCGAAGCTGTCGGAGCTCGTTTTCCAGGTCCCGCTGCGACCGCATACTCACTCACTCCGTCGGCTCATTCGACATTCGGGTTTTGACCAGTAAGTGCCAGTCGCACTGCCTGACACTATGCTCTGCACTAAACGGCGTCACTCGGCGCACTACGCGTCGCAAGGTATTCCTTGCCATGACGCATTAGCTCGACGAAGCCCGCCTGGTCGCCATCGGCAACCAGCTTGCGAATTCGGTTAACGGAATCGCACAACGCGTCCAGCGGACCGATACCGAATTCATTCAAATGCTGAATTTCAAAATACAGGTACGGATTCTCACGAGCTACCGCGCTCGAAATAAGCAACTGCGAATCAAAAGTGGTCGACGACAGTTTCGCCAACCTGGGTGCCGCCTCACCACTTTCTGCGAGCGCGGTGAAGAAGGCGATATTAAGCGCATGCGACAATCCAAGGACGTAAGCGATGAGCCGATCGTGATCTTCGAGGTTCATTTCCAGTTGCGTGACCATCGTCGCGCTGAACATCTCTCTGGCCGTACGGGTTGCATCCGCCGAGCCTGCATCCACGAATATCAGGTGCCGACCCGATAACAAGTTCGTATCCGGACCAAACATCGGGTGCAACGACGTTACCTTGCAGCCCGCTGCCGCCATCTCACGCAACCCCGCTTTGAGCGGCGATTTCAACGAGCCGATATCAAACACCAGCCCGCGCGGTTTCAGCGTCGCCAGCTCAAGCAGAATTTGTCCGCTGATGGCCAATGGCGCGGCAACAACGATGACGTCGAAATCCACGCCAGCGTCATGCCAGTCTTTGTAGCAACGATCACCGTCCTCAATGGTGGTATCGGCGATGGTCACCGCGTAACCCTGCGACGCAAAGAACTCCGCAAACCAGCCACCCATCTTGCCCGCACCACCAATAAGCAGGACGCTTTGTCCATCACCCCGGCCTTCGGCGGCAACCCGGTCGCGTTCCTGGCTCGCCAGCGAAGAGCGAATCAGTGAAGCCATGATGGATTCGGCCAGATCCGGATCTACGGATAAGGCGCGAGCCTGCTCCCGCGCCAGTCCAAGGACAACTTTTTCGCGCTCAAAATCGCGGGTCGCCCGGCCGGTCGTAAGCTTGGTCTTGCCAATGCGGCCAACAATCTGCTGCCGTCTGGCTATCAATTCCACCAGCTTACGGTCGATGCCGTTCAGCTCGTTACGCAGTTCATCCAGTTCCATGTTGCAACAGTTCCCAATAGTGTTTCGACGCTAACCCCGTTTTACCGCAGATCCCGCCACAACAGAAGGAACCGGACTCCCGAAACGAAAAAAGCCTCCGGACTTCGGGTCCGGAGGCTTCGGCTTATGGCAGCCCGTTTACCTGGAAATGCCGGTCTCAATGACGGCGATGCGGCTTGCGGTGCTTGTTGCGTTTGCGCTGTTCGTGGCGCTTCGCCTTGTGGTATGACTTGCGGTACTGCTTGCTACGATAGTCCCGCTGGTAGCGTTGGTAGACGTGGTGCCAGCTGTGCTCAAACCTGAGCCGGTGCAGATTCCTCTCATACCAGCGCAGGAAGTCTCGATTATTGCGCATTGCGCGCGGCAGCACCGACCCGTGGTGGTAAACGTAGCGTTGTCCGCTCACCGGACCGTGATAACTTTTGTAGCCGGGTTCGTGAGCATTCGCCGCGGGCATTGCAACGAACAGGAGTCCGGCTACCAGGGCCAGAGTTGCACATTGTGAATTAAACGTTCGCATGACGGGTACCTCCGATTGCATCATCACGCCGCCAGAATACGGCGCCCGCGATGAACCGAAGCTTAATGCAACACTTTGTTTTTAATCGTTTTATGAACGATAGCTGAACACCACTTCAGAAGCATCGAGCGCGACCGATCCACAGCCGGTGACCGCCAACCTCCCCGGCCCGCCCTACCGGGAGAAGGCCAATCATGCGAGTATTCCGGCAACGTCCCGCCCACCCAGACTGACAGGAATTTCTAGCCATGAAGACGCGTGCTGCCGTTGCTTTTGAAGCTGGCAAACCATTGCAGATTGAAACCCTCGACCTTGAAGGACCCAAGGCCGGCGAAGTTCTGATTCGAAACGTGGCAACCGGTGTTTGCCACACCGACGCATTCACCTTGTCCGGCGAAGATCCGGAGGGCATCTTTCCTGCGGTGCTCGGCCATGAAGGTGGCGCGATCGTTGAAGAAGTTGGCCCGGGCGTGCGAGACATCAAAGTTGGTGACCACGTCATCCCTCTCTACACACCCGAATGCCGCGAATGCAGTTTCTGCACCTCGGGCAAAACCAATTTATGCCAGGCCATCCGCGCCACCCAGGGACAGGGCCTGATGCCGGATGGAACGACACGCTTTTCATTGAACGGCAAACCCATCTATCACTACATGGGCACATCGACCTTCAGCGAGTACGGCGTACTGCCCGAAATAGCACTGGCACAGGTCAGTATATCGGCACCGCTGGAAAAAATCTGCCTGTTGGGCTGCGGCATAACGACCGGTATTGGCGCAGTGATCAATACCGCCAAGGTCGAACCCGGCGCAACCGTCGCTGTATTCGGCATGGGTGGCGTCGGCTTGAGTGCTATTCAGGGCGCCGTAATGGCCAAGGCGAGCCGGATCATTGCCATCGACATCAACGAAGGCAAATTCGAACTTGCCCGTCAGATGGGCGCAACAGACACCGTCAATCCCAATGATCACAGCAACCCGATTCAGGAAGTGATTGTCGAAATGACCAATGGCGGCGTTGACTACTCTTTCGAATGTGTCGGTAACGTGAACCTGATGCGCGCCGCGCTCGAATGCTGTCACAAGGGCTGGGGCGAATCAGTTATCGTCGGTGTTGCCGGGGCTGGCCAGGAGATTTCCACCCGGCCATTCCAGTTGGTCACCGGACGGGTATGGCGCGGTTCCGCGTTTGGCGGTACACGCGGCAAAACACAATTGCCGGGCATGGTCGAGCAGTACATGGGCGGCGAAATCAAGGTCGACGAGTTCATCACGCACACGATGCCGCTTGAGGACATCAACAAAGCATTCGACCTGATGCACGAGGGCAAAAGCATCCGCACCGTCATTCATTTCTAGACGGGCCGGATCAGGCCGGGTTCAGCCACGCGCATCGGGGCGAGACTACCTGCATGACCGGCTGATAGAAGGCCACCGCGCGGTCTGCTACTCTCCGCGCACAAGGCCAGACTGCGGCCCATGACTTTCAGGCAAGTAACTGTGAACAACATTCAGGCAATGGATCGTCTACCCGAAGTCCTTCCGCAAAACCCCATGGAACTCGCCAGCGAGTGGTTCACGCATGCGCAGGAACAGGCCGCACAACGCAACCCCAATGCGATGTCATTGGTCAGCGTCGGCGACGACCTGCAGCCATCGGTTCGCATCGTGCTGTGCAAGGCGTTTGTTGCAGAACCCGGCTACCTCGTTTTCTACACCAATTACCAATCCCGCAAGAGCACGGAAATCAGCGCTCACCCGCGAGTTGCCGCGGTCATGCACTGGGATGCACTGGGCCGGCAGATTCGCATCGAAGGTCAGGCCGTGCGTTCACCCGCCAGCGAAAGCGACGCCTATTTCGCGACCCGCGGCTGGGGCAGCCAGCTGGGCGCGTGGGGCTCGGACCAGAGTCGGCCGTTGGAATCACGGGACAAGCTGATCGAACAACTGCGGGCCCGAGCCAACGATTTGGGCGTTGCACTTGGTGAAGACACCAACACGCTGGCCAGCGCCACGCCACCGACGATCCCGCGCCCTCCGCACTGGGGCGGTTTCAGGATCTGGATTCAGGCCATCGAACTCTGGGTGGAAGGCGGTGACCGCATTCACGACCGGGCACGCTGGCACAGAACACTGACAGCAGGCGATGCACAGGGTTTTGCAGCCGGCAGCTGGAGCGGCAACCGTCTGCAACCCTGACGGCTACGGTAATGAACGCAGCACTGATCGAACAACGTATACATTGCCCGTTTTGCGGGGAATCCATGCACGTACTGATCGACACCTCTGCCGGTGACCAAAGCTACATAGAAGACTGCCAGGTCTGTTGCCGACCCATGCAGATCGCTTTCACCTGCGCAGACGATGACTCTGTTGACGTCCAGGTAAGCCGTGACGCGTAACGGACGGCACAGAGCCGCACTGCTGGCTACTCTGGTTTGTTCGCTGCAGGTCAGTGCCGAATTTCGCCTCAATCAGGGCACCAATATTTCGGCGGACGTCAATCCTGCCGACGGTCGGCTGGCCGTCGACCTGCTCGGCAACATCTGGACCGGTGCAGCCCGCGGCGGCGATTTGCAAAAGCAAACCAGTCTGGCGGCGACAGCACAACGGCCTCGCTGGTCGCCCGATGGCAAGGAAATTCTCTACCAGGCTCACGGTGCCAACGGCACGGCGCTCTGGCGTGTCAATCCGGATGACGGCCGCAACAGTCGACTGACCCCGGCCGGCCTGCAAGAACAAGCGGGCGACTGGCACCCGGACGGCGAACGCATTGTTTATTCGGCCGCGCGCGATGGCGACAACCTCGACATCTGGGAACGCGACCTGGCCAGCGGCGTCGAGTACCGTCTGACGCATCACGACGGTGACGAAAGCGAACCCGCCTGGTCCGCGGACGGCCGACACCTGTGCTACGTCCTGCACGAGAACGATCGCTGGTACCTCGTCGTGCGCCGCTATTCCGGCGAACCTCAGCGCTTGCTGGAATCGGCGACGCCGCTATCAGCACCTTCATGGCGGCCCGACAACACGTTAATTACCTATCTGCAACAAGGTGAATCAGGTCGCCTTAGCCTGAACATGCTGATCCTGTCGGAGCCGCCGCTCGCACGAACACTGGTCGATGGGGAGGACTTCTTTCTCAGTGCCCCCAGCTGGATTGATCGCACGCAATTCGTATACACCGCCGACGGCGTGATCAAGAGCCGGCATTTCGAAGATCGCAATTCAGAAGAAATACCGTTCTCTGCGCTGGTGCAGAACGCTGGCCAGCGCCGCGGGCCGGCCGGTCCTGTGGCGCCGTTGCCCGACGAGAAGCCGGTTCGGGGCGAGTTCGTCATTCGCGCCGCACGACTGTATGACGGGCACGGCGTCGACTACCGCTACAACGTCGATGTGCTGGTTCGCGATGGTTTCGTCGTTGCGGTTGAAGATCAGACACCAAGAACCGAACTGACCGTATTCGACATTGGCGACATTACCGTCATGCCCGGCCTGATTGATATGTACGCCAGCCTGCCCGGCGACGACGTAGCGGCCATGGGGCCGCTGCTGCTGGCCTTTGGTGTGACTACACTGGTCTCTGCGGACGCCCCTGAATTTGACACCAACGTTTGGGCGGGAGAAATACTGCCGGGCCCCCGGCTGCTGCGGGCGGCGGAAATAACACAGGAACCGCCGGCCGGACCGGACCGGGACATCCGCCTGTTGACCGCCGTCGAACAGCGAACCGCAAATCCACGAATGAACTCAGCATTGCAGCAATGGCGCAAACGCGGCGTGCCGTTACTGGCCGGCAGCTGGAGCTCCGGCCTGGCAATGAATGCTGAACTCATGCTCGGTACGGCCAGCATGCCCGTGTCGCCCCAGGGCCGGCGCTATGCCGACATAATTGAACTGACCAACGGCGGGCCGTTGTTACTCGTGTCCGGGATGGCTGACGCCGGCACGCCAGGCCTCGCCGCATTGCGAGCCCTGCCACCGGCGACGCAACTCAGGACTGCTACAGCAACCGCACGCAGCTCAGGCGCCACGCCCCTGATCGGCAACAGCATCAGCGCCGTCGTGGTTGGCAGCCGGCCGTCGGGCTTACCGCCCGGACTGGCCACCCAAGCCGAACTTCTTGCCCTGCAGGCGGCTGGACTCCCGCCCTACCAGGTACTGCACGCGGCAACCGGAGGCGGCGCGACGGCGCTGGGATTGGGGGCCGACCTGGGCCGGATAGCCGCAGGCGCTCGTGCCGACCTCTTGCTCGTCGCCGGCGACCCCCTGAGCAACGTCGCCGACAGTGCACAGGTTATCGCTGTGGTCAGGGATGGCCGCTTCCTCAGTGTGGCCAGCCTGCTCGAACGCGTGACACTCAGTCGCGTCGATTAATTTGACAGGCGGCGGCTCTCGTCAGCACTGTCGCCCGCTTGCGACAGAATTAAACATAATCAATCGCCGCGTTTTCAACGCGACAATCGTGCGCCGACACTATTGACTAGCATTATCAAAGAGTTACGGAGCAGCGGCCGGCGCAACGGCGGTATTGCCCGACGCCCGCTGTCGGGTTTGTTTACAAAGCAATCCACACTGCTCGGTCAGCACACGCAATATTTTCTGTAAGCGCTTGAAAACCGGTTTAAAAGAGCGGGTTGGCATAGCTCTTGCTTTGTATGTACTGCCCAAGCGAAGTGTAGTTGGCCCCGGTAAACGGATTCATTACAAACAGGATTTAGACGCCAGAAGAAAAACAATCACAAAATAATAAGATCAAAATCCAATAATAATAATTCAGTTTTGTGCCTGTGATCCGGAATTCCAGCTACCTCTCTGACTAAAGAGAGACTAGCCCCGCAACCACGTTGCGGGGCTTTTTATTTGCTCATTCCAAAATGAACTAGCGCCGCACTTTGCCCGCCAAAACCAGTCTTACCCGCAGCACGGCAATCAACGACTTTGCGGGGGAATGAAGGATGAGTGCAAAACCGATCACCTTTTACGCGTTGCTGGCTCTATTGAGCTGCACTGCAAACGGGGCGGCGGCCGACGCCGTCAACAAGACCGACATGTATACGGCAGCCGTCGACAACATGGCGCGCAGTGAGAAAGACCGGCAACGCGACGCCGGCCGGCAACCCGGGGCCGTTCTCAACTTCCTCGGTATCAAACCCGGAATGTCCGTGCTTGACCTGTATTCCGGTGGCGGCTACTACACCGAGTTGCTGTCCTACGTTGTCGGCAGCAAGGGTAAAGTCGTTGCTCACAGCAACGACGCCTATGCTCGTATGGCCAACGCTGAAACGTCAGTCCGTTACGCCGATAACAGACTGCCGAACGTCGTCTCGCTGATGGCCGAGAACAATGAACTCGAACTGCAGGCGAACAGTCTGGACGCTATTCTGATGGTGCTGTCATACCACGATATTTACTACGTCGATGCCGACGGCGGCTGGCCAAGAATCGACGGCGAGAAACTCCTTGCCGAACTCCATCGTGGCGCCAAACCGGGTGCTGTCTTGGGCATAGTCGACCACTATGCCGCGGCAGGGTCGCCACGCGAAACCGGCGGCACAACGCACCGTATCGATCCGGCGCTGGTAATCGCGGAAGTCGAAGCAGCCGGCTTCATACTTGAGGAGCAGAGCAACGTTTTGCGCAATCCGGCGGACGACTACAGCCGTACCGTTTTCGAACCTGACCTGCGCGGGAAGACCGATCGTTTCGTGTTGAAATTTCGTAAACCGCGCTGACCGCGGCTTGCTTGCAGTACCTCGCTCCTCACACTAGTCTCAGCATCTGGTGTGCGTCGGCAATCGTGCCGGACAGTAGAGAGGGTTGTGATGATAAATCGGTCCCGGAAAGACCTGGTGCGGTACACAGTCGTGGCTGTAGCGACCCTGTTACTGGCTGCCTGTGCAGGCCCAACCGTGCAGTCCTACGAAGAAGCCACTGTTGCCGACTTGCAGCGTGCCATGCAGAACGGCGAACTGACCGCCCGCCGCCTGACCGACTACTACCTGCAAAGAATCCAGCGTATCGATCACAGTGGTGTGAATCTGCGCTCTGTCATCGAGGTGAATCCTGACGCCCGGAGCATCGCCGATACGCTGGACAATGAACGACGCGACGGCAAAGTCCGAGGGCCATTGCATGGCATTCCGGTTGTACTTAAAGCAAACATCGATACGGGCGACACGCTGGCAACCAGCGCCGGCTCACTCGCGCTGGCGGACCACCGCGCCGCGGACGATGCCTTCCTCGTCGAGCAACTGCGTGAAGCCGGTGCCATTATTCTGGCGAAGACCAACCTGAGTGAGTGGGCCAACTTCCGCTCAACCAATTCGTCCAGCGGCTGGAGCAGCCTGGGTGGCCAGACCGGCAATGCCTACGACCCACGCCGCAACCCGTGCGGCTCATCGTCGGGTTCCGCGGTCGCGGTTGCCGCCAATCTGAGCGTTCTTGCCATCGGCACGGAAACCGACGGCTCCATCGTTTGTCCTGCATCGATCAATGGCATCGTGGGCATCAAGCCAACCCTGGGCTTGGTCAGCCGCGACGGCATCATTCCGATTGCCCACAGTCAGGACACCGCGGGCCCTATGGCCCGGACCGTGCACGATGCCGCCATCCTGCTGAACGCTTTGGCTGCCAGAGACGACAATGACCCTGCCAGTACCGATCGCCCGGCGTCGCTACCGGACTATGCGGCCAACCTGCGGACTGACGCGCTGCAGGGAAAGCGCATTGGCGTACTCCGCAGATACGGTGGCGCCGGCAACAATGACGCGGTGGAGGAAATCTTCACAGCGAATATTGCGTTGCTGCAATCGCTGGGTGCCGACATTGTTGATCCGGTCGAGATCGATACCGACGGCATGGGCGATGCCGAGTTTGAAGTTCTCCTGTACGAGTTCAAGTCCGACCTCAACAAATACTTCGAAGAATCAAACGCGCCGATTTCCAGTCTGAGCGAACTGATCGCGTTCAATGACGAACATGCGGACGCGGTAATGCCCTTTTTCGGCCAGGAA
Source organism: Woeseia oceani (assembly GCF_001677435.1). GTDB lineage: Bacteria > Pseudomonadota > Gammaproteobacteria > Steroidobacterales > Woeseiaceae > Woeseia > Woeseia oceani. Next base: position 764,054 of record NZ_CP016268.1, on the reverse strand, counting down.
CTCTTGATCCGCGCCAATGCCAAAGGCCCGCTGACTGAAGCGGCTTATTTGAACGCGCTGGCTGACAGCAAGAGCATCGCACGCGACGGCATCAACAACGCGCTCAAGGAACAGCAGCTCGACGCATTGATCGCGCCCTCCAATGGCCCGGCCTGGCTCACCGATCACATCAACGGCGACACCTTTAGCGTGGGCAGCTCCTCGCTGGCCGCCATCTCGGGTTACGCGAGCATTACCGTGCCAGCCGGACAGGTCCAGGGACTACCGGTCGGCCTGTCCTTCATCGGCGGTGCCTACAGTGAAGCCGAACTCATCCGGCTGGCGTACGCCTTCGAGCAGGCAAGCGCGGCGCGACAAGTTCCCGACCCGGAGAATCCACTCCGGCCGTAAGCGAAAACGCGGGCATTCATACAAACTGCGAACTGCTCGCTGGCACGCAATGCGTTCAGCAGGCGTAATTCACTGTCGTTCAAGACTGTTGCAGACTCATGTTCAAGGCCATACGGGTAACGATACTGCTGTTTATTCTGGGGATGGTGCTGACCTCAACGTGGCTGTCACAAGCCCGCAGCACAGACTGGAATAACAGCCTGTGGGTAAAAATCTACCCGATCAATGCGGATGGCAGCCAGATCAGCGCTGACTATATTCAGCAGCTTTCGGCCGAACAGTTCTCCGGCATCGAATCCTTTGTCAGCCGCGAAGTTGAACGTTACGGTCACGACCTCAAACGACCTGTTCGAATCGAACTGGGTTCGCTCATCAGTGAACAGCCCCCGGCACTGCCGGATGCGCACAGCAAGCTGACAGTCATGTGGTGGAGCCTGCGCATGCGCTGGTGGGCATACCGCGTGGCCAACCCGCAGGATTCACCAGCGCCGGATGTCAGAATATTTGTCCGTTACCATGCGCCGGCATCTGACTTTCTGCTGGAAAATTCCGTCGGCCTGCAAAAAGGCATGGTCGGCATTGTCAACGGCTTCGCCGGTCGCCGGTATGACGGCAGTAACAACGTCATCATCACGCATGAGTTTCTGCACACGCTCGGCGCGACCGACAAGTACGAAGCGGCAAACGGCCTGCCGCGCTTTCCGGAGGGCTACGCCGAACCGGATCGCAAGCCGCGCTATCCGCAACGGTTTGCGGAAATCATGGGCGGCCGTATTGCGCTGGCTGACGACGATGCGGTCATCCCGCGCAGCCTGAAGTACGTACTGATCGGCGAACAAACGGCCACCGAGATCCGGCTGCTACGCTGACGCGCCCAAGCGACTGGCGCCACCGCGGCTTTGCCGCTAGCCTGCAACGCATGAGCAAGCAAGCAGACACAGTACTGGCCGGGCGCAAACTGCGCATAGAGGTACCCGGTCGCACGTTGGTCGACGAGCTGGATTTCGAATTACGTGCCGGCGAGTTTCTCGCCGTACTCGGCCAGAATGGCGCCGGAAAATCACTGACCCTGCACACCCTGGCCGGACTGCGACGACCTGCCACGGGAACCATTGAATTACTTGGGCAGCCGCTGCCCGGCCTGAGCCGCCAGACGATTGCGCGGCAGCTCGCATTGCTGCCACAACATTCGGACGACGCTTTTCCCGCCACGGTTTTTGACACAGTGTTATCCGGCCGTCATCCGCACGTACCGCGCTGGCAATGGGAAAGTGCTGCGGACCGCGGGATTGCCAGCGATTGCCTGCGCCTCATGGACCTGCACAACCTGCACAATCGTGACATCGCAACATTGTCCGGTGGTGAGCGTCGCCGCGTTGCCGTCGCACAGGTGCTGGCACAGGCCCCGGATGTGTACTTGCTCGATGAACCAAGCAATCATCTGGACCCGCAACATCAACTGGACGTGCTTAACGTTTTTGCGGACAAGGCGGCCTGCGGCAAAACGGTGATCGCCAGTTTGCACGACGTGAACCTTGCCGCACGTTATGCAACGTCCTGCCTGTTGTTATTCGGTGATGGCCGCTGGGAACTCGGGCCTGCCGAATCGATACTGACCGCCGCCGTGCTCAGTGACCTGTACGCGACACCCATGGAGGCCTTGCCCTGGCACGACCGGCAATTCTTTGTTGCCGCCGGCAACGGGCAGCGACGCTAGGCGACGTAACCGCGCAAGCGTGGCAACAGCGCTTCGTGCAAATCCGGGTTTGCCGCCAGTACCGAGCGAATCTCAAGATCCGGTGTTGCGCCATTCAGGTTGGTAAACACGCCACCGGCCTCGGTCACGATAACTGACAACGCCGCTACATCGAGGATGTTCACATCCGATTCCACAACCGCTTCGATCTTGCCGCTGGCCAGCAAATGGTAGTGATAGAAATCGCCATAGCCGCGAATACGGTCCGTGCTCGCCACCACCTTGCCGTACTCACTCCAACCCGAGCTTGCTGCGAGAGACTTGAGATTGCCGGCTGACACCGCCGCCCGGTCAAGTTCATTGATATCGCTAACCTGCAGGCGCTTGCCGTTCAGCCAGGCCCCCTTGCCCCGTTCGGCAAAGGCCAGCTCGTCAAACATGGTGCCGCTGGAAACGCCCAACACGAGTTCACCCTCATGCATCAATGCAATCTGCGTGGAAAAGAACGGGTATTGGCGAACGAAGCCCTTCGTGCCATCAATCGGATCCACCAACCACAGGTAAGGACTGTCCCTGCCGGTTGAACCGGTTTCCTCGCCGTAAAAGCCGTGCGCTGGAAACGCGCCCAGAATAATCTCGCGGATGCGTTCTTCGCATTCGACATCGGCCTGCGTCACCGGCGTCCGGTCCGCTTTGGTGCTGACCGTAAAGTTGCCATTGAAATATTTCCGGCTAATGGCCGCTGCGGCACGCGCTGCCTCCAGGGCGACTTCAAGTTCGCGTGATACCGCGGGCGTATTGCTTTCGTTCACTAACAGCTCCTCCTGAAAGGCGACACTATGGCGGCAGTGCCAGGAAGACTCAAGCGCATGACGATCGACCAGCAGCGCCCATCTGTCAGCTCACAGGCCCGCCGACAGGGAGGCAACGCAGAAGGACCGGCCCTTGCCACAGTGCGTACTTGACACGGGCAAGCAGCAGCACCTAAGGTGCCGCGCACATCAGGTGAACCCGGAATGGCATTGTTCCGGGTGAACGGGAAGCCGGTGCGGAATGATCCATTCCCAGGCCGGCGCTGCCCCCGCAACGGTGATCGAGTTAACCCGCAGCCCCCGTCATTTTTGACGGAGCCACTGTGAAACAGCGCTACTGGCGTTCGTTTCGCGGGAAGGCGCTGCGGACTGGCATTAGCCGCTCGTAAGCCCGGAGACCGGCCCGGTGTACACGCGAACGGCGCGGCGGGCGACTGTTCGGGCGTGCCATCGGCCTACGTCCCTGTACCCCGCGGTTTCTTCGCTTTTCTTGTCTACAGAAAACGCATGCGGGCGGCATGCAGGAGTTAGTTATGAACGCTCTCCAGGGTACTTTTCTGGCAGCATTGCTGTTGCCAACAATCTCGCTTGCCAATAACGACGACATAGTCGTAACCGGCACTCGCAGTGAACGCGCTATCGAGGATCTGATCGTCCCCGTGAGCGTAATTAATCGTCAACAAATCGAATTGTCAGCGGCGAGCGATCTCGCTGAGTTGCTGCGTTTTGAAGCCGGCCTCGACATTGGTCGCAATGGCGGCCCGGGACAACCCACCTCCGTGTTCCTGCGCGGCACTGAAAGCAATCACACCCTGCTGTTGATAGACGGTGTGCGGGCGAACCCTGGCACCATCGGCGGCGGTGCGTTTCAGAACATTTCGCCCGAAGTCATTCAACGCGTTGAAATTGTCAAAGGTGGACGCTCGTCGTTGTACGGTACGGATGCGATCGGTGGCGTTATCAATGTCATTACCCGCAGTGCAGGCGATGGTTATGCGGAAGCCGGTGCCGGTGGCGGCAGTTTCGGCACTCGCACCGCGTACACGAGTTTCGCTGCCAGCGGTCAGAAGGGCGAGTTTGGAGCGACCATCGACTGGCAGGATACCGACGGCTATGCGATCCGCACGGACAGCCCTGTTGAGCGCGGCTACGACAACCTCAGCGCCAACCTCTATGGCAGTCGCCGCATTGGCAATGCCACACTCACTGCGCGCCACTGGCGAGCCACGGGCAACAGCGAATACCTGGACTACTTCCTGACACCACTGGATCAGGACTACCGCAACGAAACCAGCTCACTGGAACTCGCCAACCCGCTGGGCGAAAACAGCAGCAGCAAGCTGTTGGTCAGCTACATGGTGGATGACATTGCGCAGAACCAGTCCCCTGACTTCGTCATCTCAAAACGGCTGGGCGTCGACTGGCAGGTCTCGACGGTCGTCGCGAACCACAATCTGGCTGCCGGCGTGTACGCGACCAACGAGTCGGCCGAGAGCTTGTCCTTCGGCAGCGGTTTCGACATGGACACCGAGACACGCGCCGTCTTCATGCACGACAGCATTGAAGCTGGCCGGCACCGCGTATTCCTTGCGGGACGCTATACGGACCACGACACCTTCGGCAACGAGTTCACCTGGAATGCCGAATACGCACTGGATGTGAACGAACGCCTGACACTGAGCGCCGGCCTGGGTCACGCGTTCCGCGCGCCGGATGCGACGGACCGCTTTGGCTTCGGCGGCAATGCGGATCTGCAACCGGAAGTCGCGGACGAGGTGCAGCTCGGTGCCCGGTTTGCGGTCTCCGAACGGCACACACTGCACTTTGATCTGTACCAGAACGACATCGAAGACCTGATCGAGTTTGATTTCACATCATTCACCCTGCAGAACATCAACAAGGCGGAATTGCGTGGCGCGCAACTTGGCTGGGCTTACACGGGCGAGCAATTCGACGCGCGCGTCGATGTCATCTCACAAACCGCGGAAAACGCAGCGGATGGCAGTCGACTGTTGCGCCGTCCCGAACGCAGTATGACCATTAACTTGCGTCGTCGCATCGGGGAGCACGCCATAGGCCTGTCGTTGCTGGCCAGTGGCGATCGTGAAGACATTGCATCGACGCTGCCGGGCTATATGCTGCTGAATCTCACTGGACAGTTTACAATCAGCCGGAACTGGCAGACCAATCTCAAGATTGAGAACCTGTTCGACAAGCAATACCAGACCGCCGCGCCGTACCGCATGAGCGAACGCGGCGCCTTCCTTGAACTGAAGTATCGCTGGAAGTAGCTACCATGGGTCATCGCCTCAGCAAGATTTACACTCGCACAGGAGACGATGGCAGCACCGGTTTGGGCGACGGCAGCCGGGTGCAGAAAGACAGCTTGCGGGTGGAAGCGTACGGCACCGTCGACGAAGCGAACTCCACGATCGGCGTGGTGTTGACGCACGCCAGCGTGCCGGACTCGATTAGGTCGTGCCTGCTTGAAGTGCAGCACGACCTTTTCGACCTCGGCGGCGAACTCTGCATCCCCGGCCACAGCGCGATCGAAGCCTCGTTCATCGAACGGCTCGAGACGCAACTGGACGCGTTCAATGCCGATCTGCCGCGCCTCAAGGATTTCATTCTGCCCGGCGGTGGACCCGCAGCAGCCGCCTGCCATCTGGCGCGCACAGTAGTACGGCGCGCAGAACGCCGGGTACGCAGTTTGCAGCGCGAGGAGACCGTGCGCTCAGAAGTCCTGCACTACCTGAACCGCCTTTCTGACCTGCTGTTTGTTATAGCGCGTCGCCTGGCGCGTGAAGAATCCGGCCAGGAAGTTATCTGGGACCGCAGTCGCTGAGCAACGGCCTGCAATCGCAGCTTGCGTTCGCAGTAAGCACTCAGGAGCTCAGCCCTGATTGCCGGTGATCAGCGGACACGCAGCACGCATGCCCTGCCGCTGCAGGTAAGCCCCTACGGCTCTGACGCTGCGCGCTGCTCACGGCCCAGTTGCAGACTCTGACAAATCTCCCGCCCGGCGGCGATCAGCCGGGTGGTCGGTCGGCCAATCTCATCCGCCGGAACCAGAAAATGGTTGTCGTAGCGATTTGCACTCATCAATGGCCAGCGCGCCCACACCGCGAACGCATCGCTGCCATCAACGTCGGCAGCCAACAAGGCTTCCGGATCGCGTTCAAGCACCGCTTCTTCAGCGATCATGGGCGCGAGCTCGCCCAGGTCTTCGAATACATTGCGGCCACCGCACAATTCGATCAGCTCGCTCACATAGTGGCTGCCGTTGACGGTGTACAAGGGTCGGCTCGACACCTGGTAGAACACCCGGATCTCACTGGTGCCCGCATAGTCATCAGCAAGCTCTTGCAAGTCACTCTGAAAACGGTTCGCAACGAGTTCGGCTTCGTCAGCATGCCCGGTCAACTCGCCAATACGACGCAACGCACTGGCTATGTCCTGCAACCGCCGGGTGCGTATCGTTGCAACGCGGTAACCGCGGGCACGAAATTCATCAACAACGTGACTGGGAGTGCCGCTTTCCCAGGCCAGCAGCACATCGGGGCGCAGCAGTGCCAACTGTTCCAGGTCAACCATCAGTGCATCGCCAACGACAGGCAAGGACTGCACGGCCGCGGGATAATCGCTGTACGCACTGACACCAACGAGCTGCTCACCCGCGCCCACGGCATAAACCAGTTCGGCTAGATTGGGGGCGAGCGTGACAATACGCTGCGCTGCGCCGCGGTTTGAATCAGGTGGAGGTACGGGTTCGCTGCAAGCGCCGACAACGCAGCACAGGCAAAGCGCAATAGTCCGGCGCACGCGCCTCAGACCATCGCGCCGTAAAGCGTCATGCCCGCGATGGCTACTGCCCACAAGAGCAACAGCCGAAATACCAGGCTGTTGGCCGCTGCGGCTCCGCGAATGCCCCGCTCTTCTTCGCTTTCATCGTCACTGTCAGGCAAGGCCAGCGCCGCCCGGCCGACCCGGGCCAGCAGCATTTCATTTTGCTCGCCGTTGCTGGCAGGAATCTGCTCCGGGGCTTGTCGCCACGCACTCAGCGCACCGTCGAAGCTGCCGGCAAGCGCATAGCCCAACGCGGTCAGACGCGCCGGTACAAATGCAAGCCAGCTGTGCAGGGTCGTTGCGGCGGCCGCCACCGCCTGCGAGGCATCGTTGTCCTCGTCACCCTCAGGGCCCGGCATTGCGGCACGATTCGCATTGAACACCGCGCGCCGGCGAATCAGGTCGGTAACCCGATAGCCCCAGGCACCGGCCGGCCCCAGTAACGCGAACCAGAAAATTACGGCGAACAAGCGGTTATTGGCCTGCACGAAAACGGCTTCCTCGACTTTCTCCACGCGCACCCAGCTGTCTTCAGGTACGTCTTTTTCGAGCAGCGCTTTAGCCGTGGTGCGCACTTGCTCCGCGTCACCAGACTCAATCGCCGAACAGTAGTCGTCGACCTCTTCGCCTATATCCTTCGGGCCGAGCGAAAAAAACAGGACCACAACGGCGAGCAACAAGTACGGAAAACCGAACAATGTGTCGCCCAGCATGTACGTGAAGAGCACAACCGGCAGCATCAGCGACACGGCCAGAAGGATCACGGGAATGATGGCAGGCCAGCTGGCAAAGCGTTCAACCTGTGCACAGCCGGTGTCGATCACCCGGTCGAGCCAGCGCAGTTCACGCAAGTGAAAAAGCTGGGTCGCGAGTCGTTCGACCATCAGGCCGATAAGCAGTGCAATCAGTTTCATGACATTCCGGGCGTTACGCGATTCTGGCTAAGCACATCATACAATCGCAGCCAGTCGAAAGCAGGGCCGGGATCGTCTTTTCTGCCCGGCGCTATGTCGCAATGACCGGCAATTGAGCGTGCGTCCAGCGCCGGGTAAACCTCGCGCAAGGCGCTGATTATCGGCGCCAAATTTGCGTATTGCTGGTCGCTGTACGGCTGCTCGTCGCACCCCTCCAGCTCGATTCCAATCGAATAGTCATTGCAGCGCTCCCGGCCACGAAATGACGACAATCCCGCATGCCAGGCCCGGCGTGTAAACGGCACAAACTGAATGAGCGTGCCGTCGCGACGCAATAACAGGTGCGCAGATACGTGCATTTGGTGAATTTCTGCGAAGTACTCGTGCTCGTTCGGATCCAGGCAATTGGTGAACAGTTGTTCGATGTACGGTCCGCCGTACTGGCCGGGCGGCAGGCTGATACCGTGCAACACCAGCAATTCCGGCTCTGTGCCGGCCGGTCGCTCATCCTGGTTCGGCGACGGGCAAAAGTCGGCCGGCTGGATAATGCCAGCTACAGGATTGACGGTGTAACGGCTAGGCATCGCAAATCGATTCAGGCAAACAGGCCCTCATCATAACGAGTCCGCGGGCCTTTGACATCGTATACGGGTGGCGGCCTAATAGCGCCGCCAGCAGCCGGAGTTACCCGCATGTCGTCGCCGCGCCTTTTCGTGGAGTTACCGCTCGCTATCGATGCACAACTCAGCATTGATGGCGATCAGGCACGCTATATCGGTCGCGTGTTGCGCGCACGAGCCGGCGACGAAGTGATCTTGTTCAATGGCCGCGGTGGCGAGTACCGGGCGCGCATCGAGGCGATCAGCAAGACGCAGGTACAGGTCACGGTCTTGCAGTTTGCTAACGGCGATCGCGAATCACCGCTGCCGGTTCGCCTCATTCAGGGCGTGTCTCGTGGTGATCGCATGGACACCGTCGTGCAAAAAGCCACGGAACTCGGAGTGCAGCGTATCTCGCCGTTACTTTCGGAATTTTCCGTTGTACGCCTGGACACAGAACGCGCCGACAAACGTACCCGCCACTGGGAGGCGGTCAGCCGCAGCGCCTGTGAACAGTGCGGCCGCAATCGACCACCGCGAATAGACGTACCGTGCCGCATGGATGCCCTGCTTGCGGAAAAAGACACGACAGCAACGCGACTGATCCTGCTGCCCGACGCACCACAGAGTTTGCATGCACTGACGCTGCAACCTGCCTCTGTGGAACTGTTGATCGGTCCCGAAGGCGGCTTGAGCGCGCTGGAACAGGAACGCGCGCTCGATACCGGATACCTCGCTGTGTCGATGGGGCCGCGTGTAATGCGCACGGAAACTGCCGCCATTGCGGCGATCACGCTGGTGCAGTCACGTTGGGGTGACCTGGCCTGAACCGGCCGATCCTCAGGCGTCAGGCTGATCCTGACAAATCATTAACTCCAGCCGTTCCAGGTGCGGAATCAGCGGATACTCATTGATCATTTTGACCCGGCACAATACGGGCAGGTCGCTGGACCAGTCAGTCGTCTTGTCGAGTTTCAGAACTTCGCGATTGACTCGCACCAGTTGCGGAAAGCCTTGCGTCAATATGCCGAAATAACCGGCACGCAAACGACCGGTACTGGCATAAAAGACCACGACCCTCGTTCGCCCGGTAACCGCCGGCAGCTCTCTGCCGATCGCGCCTTCAAACGACACCACCGGTAGCGCGCGGCCGTTCCAGTTGACGGTACCCAACAGCCAGGGTTCGCTGCCCGGCAAATGTTCTGGTTCTGAATAACGCACCACTTCAGCAACGCAAGCACGCGGCACGATCAGGCGATCCTCGGTCAACGGCACCAGCAGGCTGTAGAGCTCTTCAGTCGCTGCACTCATCGGAAACTGATCCCGCGTTCGTCGAGCAAGCGTGCAATGGCATCCAGCAACTGCGCATCCTGATAAGGTTTGCTCAGGTAATCGTTGACACCAATTTCTATTGCACGCGCCCGGTGTTTGTCGCCCGAGCGGGAGGTAATCATGATTATCGGCACATCGGATACCCGTTCATCGTTGCGTACGTGGGTCGCAAATTCGTAGCCGTCCATACGCGGCATTTCTATGTCCAGCAAAATAATATCCGGCGTAGCGTCGCGCAGAACGCTGATTGCATCCATACCGTCTTTTGCCGTAACCACGCGCAAACCGTTGCGGGTGAGGAAGCGTTCCATAACGCGGCGTACAGTAATCGAATCATCGACAACCAGCGCCAGTGGTCGTTCGTCGACTGGCGACGGTGACGCACTTCGGACCTCGACTATCGGCATGCCACTGCGTACCAGCGAATTGATATCCAGAATGAGGACGATACGGCCATCACCCAGAATGGTTGCTCCGGAAATACCGCGCACACTGGACAGCTGGGGACCCAGTGATTTGACGACGATTTCCTGGCTCGCCAGCATCTGGTCCGTCAACAGCGCAACGGCCTGATCGCCGGAACGCACCAGGATAACCGGCACGAAGCTGTCATCCTCGGGCAGCGATGCCGCCTGACCACCGAGGAACATGCCCAGGTGCCGGAAGTGATAGCTTTGTTCGCCGTACTCGTACACCGGTTCAGGTTGATTCAGCATCGATTGCAGTTGCGAGCGGGCGATACGGGCAACGCCTTCAACGGTTGGCAACGGCAGGGCATACACTTCGTCGCCGGTACGCACGACCAGCGCCTGAGTGATGGCCAGCGTAAACGGCAAGCGAATTGTGAAGTTTGTGCCCTGCCCGATCACCGAGGATATCTGCAGCGAGCCGCCAAGTTGTTTGACCTCGTTGGCAACCACGTCCATGCCAACCCCACGACCCGCTGACTGAGTCACAACACCTGCGGTACTGAAACCCGGCGTCAGAATAAGTTGCATGATTTCTGCGTCAGACACTTTGCTGTCAGCACGCAGCAACTCGCGCTCGAACGCTTTGCGGCGTATCGCGTCGACGTTCAGGCCCGCGCCGTCGTCGGAGACATCGATCACCATTTCGGCGCCTTCGCGGTGCAGTCGAATGGTTATCCGGCCATTCGCGGGCTTACCCGCCGCCTGGCGCTGTTCCGGCGATTCGATACCGTGAATAACCGCGTTGCGCATCATGTGCTCGAACGGCGGCAGCATTTTCTCCAGCACCTGCCGGTCCAGCTCGCCGGAAGCCCCTTCTACAGCCAGTTCCGCACGCTTGCCGACCTCGGTCGCCGCCTGCCGAACAAGGCGCGTCAGTCGCGGTACGTGGCGTTCGAACGGCACCATGCGGGTGCGCATCAACCCGTCCTGCAATTCCGCGGTAACCCGCGATTGCTGCACCAGCAACGTCTCGGCTTCGGAAGTCTGGTTCTGTAGCAGGTCTTTGAGACTGGCCATATCGCTCGCGGATTCGGCGAGCGCGCGCGATAGTTGCTGGATATTGGAATAGCGATCCATTTCCAGCGGATCAAAATCTTTCGCCACCAGCGTGTCCTGATGACGATGCATGATTTGCGCTTCGGTTTCGATTTCCAGGTTGCGCAGCTGTTCGCGCAAGCGAATGACGGTTTGCTCGAGCTCCTCAACGTGGAACTCAATCGTGTTGATCTGCTGACTCAATCGCGAATGATAAATGCTGATTTCGCCAGCGGCGTTCAGCAGATCTTCCAGCAGATCAGCGTCAATCCGGGCCGTTTCCTGGCGTTGTTCACCGCGACCACCCGACCGGCGACTGCTGGTCTCGTCGACAGGTTCAGCTCGCATCATGCGACGCGCGCTCAACTCATCGGTAACCCTTTCGGGTTCTTCGACCTCATCTGCCGCTTCAACGTCGTCCAGCAACATGCCGGCATCGTCCGGTTCCGCGGCTTGTGCTGCATCTTGCTCTGCCACCGGCGCCGCCTGTTCGTCGCTTACCGCGGGCTCTTCCGTAACAACTGGCTCTTCAGGCAGCACAGGCTCTTCGGCTGCAGCCGATTCTTCCGCCTCGCCCGGTTGTGCCTGATTGGATGCTTCATTGTCCGTCGCGGCGATGGCATCGGCGGGTTCGGACGCCTGACCTTCAGGTTCGGCCGCCTCCATATCCGCCCACTCAGGTTCGATCGTGATGTCGACCGACTCCAACGGGCCGCCCGCCAACTGGTCGAACGGCGGAAACTCTTCTGCAGGCGACGCATCAACATCAACGAAGTCATCAAGCCCGGTGATGCCGTCGTCCGTTATTGCGGGCAACTCCGCCGACGCATCCGGATCGCCAACGATCGTCATGCTGACGTTCTCGCCCGGCTCCGTGGAAAATTCGGACGGCGCAGTGCTGCCTGTATCCAACCCGTCGTCGCTGAGATCGATAATGGCGCTGTCACCACCCAGGGTGACTGCGCGAATACGCCCTTCCAGCGACCGCGCCGATTTTACCGTGAGCCCCGCAATGACATTGTCTCGCATGCGATGCAGTTCATCGATGCTTTGCTGCAGCAACCCGTCTATTTCTTCGGTCGGTTGTACCCGCCCATCGTCAATGCCGATCAGCAGTGTTTCCAGCTCGTGGCTCAGGTTGCCCATGGCGCTGATTCCGGCCATGCGCGCCCCGCCTTTGAGCGTGTGCAAGTGCCGCTTAAGCTCTTCCACCCGCTGTCGGGCGTTGCGGTCCTTGCTCCAGGAAGCCAGCGCACGATCGGCAGCCTCCAGCAATTCGGCCGCTTCTTCCGAGAAAATTGCCGCAATCTCGGCGTCGTAATCGCTATCGTCCGATTCCTGCGCCGGCGATTCCGCTGGTTCATCGGCTGCAACGTCCGCAACCGGCGTTTCGCCGCTGTCGATGGTTAACGGCTCTTCAGCCGCACCTTCGTCCATCGCCGCCTCGGCTTCTTCGGCTGGCTCAACCTGAACGGTGGCTGCGCCCAGTTGTGCGATGAGTTCAGCGTAGTCCTTGCGCTCACGACCGGTCTGATTGATATCCGCAACAATCGTCTCGATCGCGACAGCCGCCTGCTCCAGCAGCGCAAGCCCGGCATTGTCGATGCCCACCTGATAATCATAAATTCGGCGCACGTAGCGATTGAGGGCGCCGGCAACGGCGACTCCACGATCCACGTTGGCCATGTTCGCGCTGCCGTGCAAGGTGTGGCAGGAACGGTGCAACTTGTCGCTGATCTGGAACGGCGGTCGGTGCCCGTCGCACGAGGCAATGAACTCGCGTATCGCTTGCAGATGCCCTGCCGTTTCCTTGGAAAAGATATCCAGCAACACCGGATCCATTTCCAGCGCGTCCGATTCCGGCTCCTGGTCGGCCTCGGCCGACGCAATCGTCAGGACCGCGGCATTCGGATCCCCGTCCGCAAACGCGTTGGCACGCGCCATCATCAAGGCGATATCGGAGCTGGGCTCAATGCCCACTTCCAGTTGCTCCACGAGTTCCGGCACGATATTCGCGGCTGAGGCTATGAACTCGGTCATAGGCGGCGTGCGTGCCAAGGTCCGGTTGATCAGGCGGTTTAGCAGGTTCTCGATGCTCCAGCAATACTCGCCGATGCGTTCCGCGCCTACCATGCGGCCGCTGCCCTTAAGCGTATGGAACGAGCGCCTGACCGTAATCAGCGTTTCCAGATCTTCCGGATGATCGACCCACTGCGGCAGATTGCGATTGATCGTCGCAATTTCTTCCTTCGCCTCTTCGATGAACAGTTCCAGCAATTCCGGGTCAAGGTGCTCGGCATCGCCGGCCACCACCGGTGCCTCATCAATAACCGAGGTGGACATATGCCGTGCGGCGTCCGGCGTTGCCCGGCCAGTTGCACTGCTGCCAGCATCCGCTGTCGCCGGAGCGTGCGAGCGTAAACGCCGCTCCATGCCGTCCAGCACCGACAGACAGGCTTCAGCGTTGTCGAGCATGTACCACGGATCCTTGCGGCCAGCCTTCACCGTCTCCATGTAGTACTCAATGCTGACAATGGCATCTGCAAGACGGTCCGTTTCTTTGGGTTCAAGTCGGCGCGGACCATCGCCGGACAGAGACAGACTGATCAGATCGGCAATGCGCTCGAACACGCTCATTGCACGAGTCTTGTTCAGCATCAGCAAGCCGGCTTTGATGCCGCGCAACAATGCCGGCACGCTGTCCACGCCGTGCGAATCACCATCGCCCGTCATGCTTTGACTGAAGGTTTCCTTGATGCGGGCGAGATTGATAATGCTCTCGCGCATGACGGCTTCCGCCACCTGCTTGTAATCGCTGTCTTCACTGCGGTTACCGTCGGTCCCGTCATTGTCACTGTCGTCAGGGTGCTGTCCCTGCGGCGCAATCAGACGAATCAGCTGTTGATCCAGTCGATCCTCGACACGTAATAAAGTGGATGCAATTTCGAGAACAGTGGCTTCGCTGGCATTACCGCTTTCGCGCACGACAGACTTCAAGCGGTCAATCTCGGAGTCTATATTGCCACGCAATTCACCCAGCCCGAGCACACCCAGCGTATCACTGATTTTCTTCAACAAATCCAGCTGCGGCACAAGCTCGGAGGATTTCTGCATGCCGGTGCGCACATAAATATCGAGCACATCCTTCACGCGACCAAGATCTTCTTTGATGGCCGCGCCTACGGTCTGCATTAACTTGACGCTCGGCGCTGACAAACTCTCACGAGCGTGCGCAACCTGCTCATCGCCGGGCAGCAATTCTGCCAGGTTGAATGCAGCGCGAATCTCGCTTATGCGCGGCCCGGCGTTGCCGGAGCGCGCCACGTAGTAGAGCAGGTTATTCTGCAGATCAGTAACCGCCTGATCCTTAAAAATTTGCGGCCCTTCGTCGATCAGCCGCTTGATTTGCCGGTCCGCCTGACCAAGCAAGCGTTTTACCGCAACGGACACGTCAAGACCGCCGTTGTTCAGCGATTCCAGCACACCACCGAGTATCCACCACAACTGGTACATCTCGTCTCTGGTTGCTGCCTGCTCGAGTTTCGCAGCCACATCGGCAAGTGTTTTGAGGTGCTTCTGCGCATCGCCGCCTTTGATCAAACCGAGCAGCGCCAGCTGAAAACGCGGTCGCAGACGGGTCGCCAAAACGGCCGGGTCTTCGCCACTGGGCTCGCGGGCTGCCCGCTCTTTCTTGCCGGATGACGGCGATAAATTAAGAAGTAACAAAGTGCCTTCGGACAACAAAGGCTGACCACGCACTGCGCGCAGGTCATTCAGCAATGGCAACAATACGAGCGCGATATCGCGGCCACCGCCAAGCAGGCGCTCGATATAGGCTGGCAGTTGCACCATCGCGCGGGTCAGTGCATCCATGCCTTCGTCGCGCCCAGGACCGCCCGAAAGCCTGACGAGATGATTGCAGACGCCTTCCATCTCTTCGGTCAGCAATGCCGCACCGTAGGATTCGGTCATGCGCAATGCACCGCGCACCTGGTGCAATAAATTGCCGGCGCGAACCAGCGCCGAATTCCCGCCGCGACCGTCAACGCATTCTTCGAGTGCGAGATGCGCGGCACGGATTGTTTCCATCAACTCATGGCTAACGAGCGCGAGCGAACGCGTCGTCGCTGTCGCGCCGCTGCTGACCTGTTTCTCGATGTCGGTTTGCCCGCTCATTAATCCCGTCTCTGCGGCCTAGTCCGCCGCCCGGCCCCCGGAGCTTGTTTCATCACTTGCCAACTTGCGCGATTCAACAGCAGCACCGGGCAAGGTGAAACCGGCCACGGTCTTGCGCAGCTGCGAGGCGAGTTCGGACAACTTGGAAATAGCGGCGGCGGTAGCGGTCGTTGCCTTGCCGGTCTGGGTACTGATTTCCTTAAGCCGGGTGGTGCGACGGGTAACGTCCGCCGCACTGCTGGCCTGTTGCCGTGCCGACCCGGAAATATTCTGTACCAGACTGGCGATCTGATTCGACACCTGCTCGATCTCGTCCAGCGCCGCACCCGCATTCTCTGCCAGCAAGGCGCCGCCGACCACGTCCGTGGTGCTGCGCTCCATCGATACGACGGCCTCATTGGTATCGGCCTGAATGGTCCGAACCAGTACTTCAATTTGTTTGGTTGCGTTCGTTGAGCGTTCGGCGAGCCGCTGCACCTCGTCGGCCACCACCGCGAAGCCGCGACCCGCTTCACCGGCCATGGAGGCCTGAATCGACGCGTTGAGTGCCAGAATATTGGTTTGCTCGGCAATATCGTTGATCAGCTCGATGATGTTGCCGATCTCCTGCGAACTCTCGCCAAGTCGCTTGATTCGCTTCGAGGTATCCTGAATGGTTTCGCGAATCGTGTTCATGCCGTCGATAGTCCGGCGCACGGCTTCGCCGCCCTTGTGAGCAACGTCTACAGAATGCCGCGCCACATCCGACGAACGTTCGGCGTTGCCGGACACTTCCTCAATTGACGAGGCCATCGAAACTACCGATTCGGTGGCGGCGGCGATTTCACGATTCTGGTTTTCGGTCGCCCGTGCCATGTGCACGGCCGTGCTTTCCGTTTGCTTGGCCGCAGAGTCCACCATGATCGCTGTTTCGTTGATCGTCGCGACCAGCTCGCGCAACTTCTCGATCGCGTAGTTGATGGAGTCGGCGATCGCACCGGTAATGTCTTCGGTAACGGTTGCCTCAACCGACAGGTCGCCATCCGCGAGACTGCCCAATTCATCCAGCAGACGAAGAATGGCCTGTTGGTTGCGCTCGTTCTGCTCCGCCTGCACTTTTGCCGCACGCTCGAAAACCGCGCTGCGCCCGTGCAACACGACGAGCACGAGAACCAGCAACAACGCAGCGAGCAGCAGTCCCGGGATCATCCACGGGTGCTCCAAATAGCCTTTAGCCTTCGTCCCGCCGGTCGCGGCGACAGCCGCGCCGAGCGTATCGGCGGCGGTTACCAGGGACCTAACGTCGTTGTGGAGACCGGCGACGGCCGAAGCGTTCGCGGTGGCCTTTGCAGCACTTGCCTCGATATCGGTGAGTGCGGTATTCAGCGGTGCGAGCGCACTGTCACGATCCGCGGGCGCCAGCGCACTTACGTCGAGCGGCGTTTCAGCGCCACCCAGGGCATCCGCAAGCCGTCGCAACGCCGCAACGTCGGCAGTGATGGCATCCGCTGCTCGCGCCGCATTCGGCGACTGTGTCAATTGCGCCACGTTGTCGGCCAGTGTAGCGGCGCGCCGTTGAAAGTCCTGAATCTGGGTCGTGGCACCGGATACGTCGAGCAGGCCTTCGGCAGCCATTTGCAGATCCGGCGTGCGTTCACGAATGGTCGCCGCCGCCGCCGAAACAGCCTGCAACGCCTCGCTGCGAGCCACGATAGATGCCGCCTGCGCGGACAATGCGTCCCAGCTGGCCCGCGGCCCCGGGGGCGTCACGCTGGCGCGGACCGTATCGAGGTCGCGAGCCGCGTCCTGCAATGCGCCGATTGCTGCCGGATCGCCGCTCTGTACACGGATCGCATGCAGGGGTATCGCCTGCGACAGTGCTGCCAGTTGCGCAACACCGGGATCGCTGGCGGCCGCTTGTTGGCCCTGTTTCCAGCTGAGACCGGCCGCGGACAGCAGTAACAGAACCACTACCAAAGCGAGCGACCGGAACGTCGATGAATTTTGCGATTTGTCAGCCATGATTCTGTTGTTACTCAATCAATGAATGTTGCCGCCGCGTTAATCGGCAGCGGCTTGCAGAAATGAACTGCTCTCCAGCAATTCGTAAAGCCCGAATACCGGCCATACATCCTGGCCACGCCGGTAGGCGCCACGGATAAACCGGTCGCAGCGCACCACCGTCTCCGGCCACTCCTCGGAGTATTCGCTGTCAAGAAAGCGTCGAAAGCCAAGCACTTCATCAACCACCAGGCCCGCAGGGACATCCCGGTGATTGACGGATATGACCCGGCTGACACGGCGCAGTGGCGTACGACCGCTGCCGAGAAAGAGTTTCAGATCGATCAACGGCAACAGGTGGCCGCGCAGATTGGCGATGCCCAGCACCCAGCGCTTCGATCCCGGTACCCGGGTGATGCTGTCGGGCAGCATCAGCACTTCCCGCACCTCATCGCGGCTGGCCACAAACCGTTCATCGCCGATGCGAAAACCGATGCCAACCCACTCCTCCGGCAGATCGCCCGTGCCACGGCCGGCGATGGCGACGCGGCTGCGCCGTTCCAGCTCCTGCAGCAGGTCAAAGGGTTGCTCAATGAGCGCCGTTAAATCAGTGGCTGAGCTCATTCAGCCGGCCATGACTTCGTTTATTTTTGCGACCAGGTCTTTTTCCAGAACCGGCTTTACGAGGTACTCGACAGCCCCCTGGCGCATTCCCCAGATCTTGTCGGTTTCCTGATCCTTGGTGGTCACCATGATGACGGGAATCTTCGCCGTCGCAGGGTCCTTCGTCAGTTTGCGGGTGGCCTGAAAGCCGTTGATACCCGGCATAACCACGTCCATCAGAATGCAGTCGGGCGCGCCGGCTTTCGCCTGGCGAATACCGTCTTCCCCACTGTCAGCAATCATCGTCACGAAGCCGTGCTTTTCGAGCATCTTTTGAAACAGGTGCAGCTCAGTCGGCGAGTCATCAACAATAAGAACCGTTGCCATCAATACTTCCTTGAATTGTTACTGATCCGTCAGGCCATCTGCGTCGAAATTGCGCCCAGCAATTCGTCGCGCGTGAATGGCTTGGTCAGGTATTGTTCCGAACCCACGATACGACCGCGCGCCCTGTCGAACAGCCCATCCTTGCTGGACAACATGATGACCGGCGTATCTTTGAATACTTTGTTGTGTTTGATCAGCGAGCAAGTCTGGTAGCCATCAAGTCTCGGCATCATGATGTCCACGAAAATCAGATCCGGCTGATGATCAGCAATTTTCGACAATGCGTCGAAACCGTCGACCGCCGTGAACACCTGGCAACCCTCCTTGGACAGCAGGGTTTCTGCCGTGCGGCGTATGGTCTTGCTGTCGTCTATCACCAGGATTTTCAGCCCGTTCAGACCTTGAGTTGCACTGTTTGACACCGGAATTCCTCGCCCAATTGCGGCCCGGGCTCGGCCGCATCACTGATATTGTGCTGGTACAGCTGCCTTAAATCCGGACGCACCGCGCAGTTCGGTCAAACGATGATGCGCGGCGGCGCCAGTCCGACGACCTGCCGTCCAGCCAAAGCCCCCATTGATTTTTGCGGCAATTCTCGCCCGACTTTCCATAATGACTGCCAGCAAAGCGACTTGTACCACATTGCCCCAAAGGCCGCTACGACAGGCCACGCAGTGAACAGACCCGACTCGCAAATTGGCCTGATCGGAGCGGGTCAAAACATTGCCGGTCAACGCCGCCGGGCTATTGCCGTGGTACAGGGCAAGGCTCGCAGCCTGTATAGTTGGCGACGCTGCGCGGCAGCGACATTCAGACCTGAAAAGCAAGGATCAACAGCCAATGCCCGATATGCCAATGCGGCTCGGTGTCGTCATGGACCCGATCGAGTCGATCACCCCGAAAAAAGACAGCTCGCTGGCGATGCTGCTCGAGGCCGAGCGCCGCGGCGCAGAAATTCACTACCTGCTGCAGGACGACCTGCGCCTGCTGGAAGGCCGGGCACTGGGGACCGCGGCGCGACTGCGGGTACGCGACGATAACAACGACTGGTACACGCTCGGCGAGCGAGCCGAAATCGCGCTGGGTGATCTGGACGTCATCCTGATGCGCAAAGATCCGCCGTTCGATATGGAGTACATCTACAGCAGCTACATTCTTGAACGTGCCGCCGAGGCGGGCGCATTGATTGTCAATCGACCGCAGAGTTTGCGCGACATGAACGAGAAGGCCTACACCGCCTGGTTCGCTGACTGCGCCCCGGTCACACTCGTGACACGGTCGATGTCGGACCTCAAGCAATTCTTGCGCGAGCACGAGCAAATCGTCGTCAAACCGCTGGACGGCATGGGCGGTCGCTCGATCTTCGTGGTCAAGAAAGGTGATAACAACGCCAACGTGATTTTCGAAACATTGACGGACTATGAGAGCCGCTATGCCATGGCGCAGGTGTACATCCCGGAAATCAAACAGGGCGACAAGCGCATCCTGTTGATTGATGGCGAACCGGTACCGTACGCATTGGCGCGCATTCCGTCCGCCGATGACAATCGCGGCAACCTGGTCATGGGCGCTGTCGGCGAAGGCCGCGAGCTCACCGAACGCGACCGTTTCATCTGCTCGCGGGTCGGTCCGGTATTGCGCGACAAAGGCGTGTTGTTTGCCGGCCTAGATGTCATTGGCGATTACCTGACCGAAATCAACGTCACCAGTCCGACGGGTATCCGCGAACTTGACCGGCAATACGACCTGAATATTGCTGGCCTGCTGTTCGATGCCATCGCAGCCAAACTCGCGTAACACCGGCTGGCTGCTATGCAGCGTTCTGCTGGTACTGCAGCTGTCCGCTTGTCAGCCCGCGCCAAAGGAGTTCAGTGACCGGGTTGCTGCGTTCGGGACCCTGATCACGCTGCGCTACTACGGTGTCGCCGAGGCGGACGCTGCCGGGGCAACCCGCCATCTGGAAGCGTATTTCCGATCGATCGAAAGCGACTGGTACCCGTGGGGCGATGGTGAATTGCAGCGCATCAACGAGGCGCTGGCCGCGGGTCGGGCGATCCAGGTCAGCAAGCCGCTCGCCGATCTCATACGGCGCGCGGCCGACATCGAGCAGCGCTCCGCAGGTCTCTTCAACCCGGCGCTGGGCGCATTGAGCGAGCTGTGGGGCTTCAACGACCTGTTGCAGGAAAACTGGCAACCGCCTGAGCGCGCGGCTATAGAGGCATTGTTGCAGCAGGATCCGGGCAGCCGGCACCTGCAATGGACAGGCTTCACACTGCGCAGCAACAACCGCTCCATCGTGCTGGACCCGGGCGGTATTACGAAGGGCGCCATACTTGCCACCGCGGACAGAATCCTCGGCGAGCTCGGTATCGGCAACGCGATCGTGGATATCGGCGGGGACCTGCTCGTGCGCGGCAATGCAGGACAACGAGCGGCACGTATCGGCATTCGCTCGCCTGGCAGCGACTCAGCCATCGGCTGGCTGGCGGCAACACCGGGCGAAGCCATCGTGACCTCGGGCAACTACGAACGCTATTTTGAGCATGACGGCATTCGCTACAACCACGTGCTGGACCCGCGTACCGGCTACCCGGTTGCCGACAGCGCGTCGGTTACGGTCGCCCACACCGACCCCGTGCTGGCTGACGCGGCAGCAACCGCCTTGCTGGTGGCGGGCCCGCACGGCTTTGATGCGCTGTGCGCCGCACTCGGCGTCGACCAGGCGCTGTTGATAACGGCATCCGGTGACCTGCGTCTCACCCCCGCACTGCAGAGCCGCGTACACTGGCTGGATGACGCAGACGCGCGGCGGGCAGGTGACCACGATGTGTCACAATAGGGTCCGCCCGATACGCCGCACTCACCCCGACCATGGCTGAAACCGTGAGCAACAGTACCGCCGACCCCGGAGAATTGAACGAGATCAATCTTGATCTCGGGCCCAAGCCCGACCGGCTGCCGCCCATGCTGTTCCTGGCCGCTCTCGTGCACGGCATACTGATTATCGGCATCACCTTCAATGCCGTCTTCGACAGCCCGCCAGCCGATTCAGTCTCGCTCGAAGTCACCATCGTTGCCGATCCCGACCGCAGTTTCGAGCGTGACGACAACGCGGCCTACCTAGCGCAGGCCAGCCAGGAAGGCGGCGGCAACACCGACGAGTCCAACCGTCCGGCCGCGCCCGCCAAGAGCAATGTGCCGGTCAATAACATTGGCGACCTCGATGGTCGCGATCTGCGCGATACCACCCGGCATCAGGCATCAGCGGACCAGCTGCTGACCAGTAACTCCCGACAACAACGCCAGGTCTCGGACTCGCCACGCGACGACCCGGAGGCTGACGATGCCCGGGCCGCCTACCTGGAAGCCGGAGTTGAAACCACCTTGCCGCTGCCGCAGGAGCAGGAGGCCAGCTTCCTGGTGCGCGACCAGAACCGGGAACGGGTGATACTGAGCGCGGATACCCGTGAATCCAGCATTGCCGGCTACGTCGATCGCTGGAAGCGAAAAATCGAACTGGTGGGCAGCAAGTACATACCGGAGCAAGCCGGTCTGAATGGCCTGACCGGCAGCCCGACGCTGGAAGTCACTATCGAAGCCTCTGGCCAGCTCGCCGAAGTCATCATCGTGCAATCGTCAGGATCGCGTGCGCTGGATCAGGCCGCACTGAACATTCTGCGCCGCGCCGCGCCGTTTGATCCTTTTCCGGAAGCGGTGCGCCTCGACTACCCACAACTGAATTTCCTCTATAAATGGCGCTTTAGCGGCAGCAACGCCGCAACTACCGCAAGCGCCAACTAGGCCGCAGTTGTTCTCTGTCGCGGCAGAGCGGATACTGCCTGCATGGAGATTTCAAGCGCGCTGAACAACCAGCTGCTGATCGCCATGCCTGGCATGGCTGATCCCAATTTCAATGCCACCGTTACTCTCATTTGTGAACACAATGAAGAAGGCGCGCTCGGCATCATTATTAACCGGCCACTGAATCTTCAGCTCGGAGGCCTGTTCGAGCAGATATCGATTTCGAGCAACAACCAGAAACTGATCAAGACCCCCGTACTGCATGGCGGCCCTGTCGCCCAGGACCGGGGCTTCGTATTGCACAGCGCCGGTTTCAAGTTTGACAGTTCCGTCACCGTTTCGGCGGATATCCAGCTTACGCTGTCTCGCGACATCCTGGATGCCATCGCCAAAGGTGACGGCCCGGAGAAGAACGTCGTTGCGCTGGGCTATGCAGGCTGGGAAGCCGGTCAGCTTGAAGCTGAAATTCTCGCCAACAGCTGGCTGAACGTGGCCGCAACGCCGGAAATCGTCTTCGACGTCCCCTACGCCGACCGCTGGCAGGTGGCCACCCGCCTGCTCGGCATCGATGTCAGCCAGCTATCGCCCGATGCCGGACACGCCTGAAGCCCGTCGCCCGGAAACCATCCTCGCGTTCGATTTCGGCCTGCGCCGGATCGGTGTGGCGGTGGGCCAGCAAGTCACGCAGTCGGCCAGCGCGCTGGCGACCGTGAGCAATGGCGAGGGTGGCGCGGACTGGGCACACATTCGCGCACTGATAAGCGAATGGCAGCCTGCCAGGCTCGTGGTCGGCATGCCCGAGACAGCCGACGGTTCGCCGCCCGCCCTGTTCGACGCCATACAGGCATTTTGCAGTGAGCTGGGCCAGTTTGGGCGCCCGGTCGCGACCATTAACGAGCGTTATTCTTCGCAGGCGGCCAACCAGCAATTGATCGCAGCCCGCCGCGACGGCCGTCGCGGCCGAATCACCAAAGGCGATATCGACGCCGCCGCGGCCGCCTGCATCGCCGAGCGCTGGCTGCAGGGGCACGACCGCTGATGGCGAGCAACCGGGGGCGTTTTCAGAGTAGAATGCCGCCGCCATGATCGCTACCCAGACTACCGACGGCGCAGCAGTCGCCGAACACGACCTGCAATTGCACCCTGATGGGCGATTGCGCCACCTGCTCAGCCTGCGCGGACTGAGTCGCGCGCAATTGACCGCGTTGCTCGACGAGGCCGACGGCTGGCTAACCCCCTCCGGTAAGCCGCCGAGCCGTTCCAACGCCCTTGCAGGCCTGACAGTTGCCAATCTCTTCTTCGAGCCCAGTACCCGCACCCGGGCATCGTTCGAACTGGCCGGAAAGCGCTTGGGCGCCGATGTACTCAATCTTGACGTGAACACTTCCTCGCGCAAGAAAGGCGAGAGCATCCTCGACACCATCTACACATTGCAGGCAATGCAGGTCGACGTGTTCGTTGTGCGCGATGCCGGTGCGGGTGTGCCCGCCTTTATTGCCCGGCACGTCGATGAGCACGTCAATATTCTCAACGCCGGCGAAGGCGAGGTTTCGCACCCGACGCAGGGCTTGCTCGATTTGCTGACTATTCGCCAGCACAAGACAGATTTCGCCAATCTCAAAGTTGCAATCGTTGGCGACATTGCTCATTCGCGCGTTGCTCGTTCAGCCGCGCATGGTTTGGCAATCATGGGCGTCGGCGAGCTGGCGCTGGTTTCACCGCCCGCATTGGCACCCGACCCCAAAGAGTTCCCCGGCGCGAGTATTCTCGACAATCTGGACGAAGGGCTGCGCGACGCCGATGTCGTCATGGCATTGCGCATACAGCGTGAGCGTATCGGCAACCTGGACGGCATACCCGGCATCGACGAGTACTACGCCAGTTACGGCGTGAGCAATGAGCGCATGAAACTGGCCGCGCCCGACGCCATCGTCATGCACCCGGGGCCGATGAACCGCGGTATCGAAATCGAATCGGCACTGGCTGACAGCCCCCGCTCTGCAATCACCCGCCAGGTAACGAACGGTGTTGCCGTGCGCATGGCCGTACTCTGTGCCGTCACAGGCAAGGGACACGCATGAGTCAGACCCACCGCGCTACGCTGTACGTGGAAGACGCGACGATCCTCGCGGTCGAACGGTTTCCCGGCGAGCAATTCGTTCTGCGACTGCACGCGCCTGAATGCGCGGCGAGTGCCGTGCCGGGCAGTTTTGTGCACGTCCGCTGCGACGCTGCGATACCCATGCGGCGACCATTGTCGATCATGCGGGTCGACAGCAATGCAGGCTGGATCGAAATTCTGTTCAAAGTGGTTGGCGGTGGCCTGGCAATGCTCGGTCAGCGAAGCCGGGGCGACACGGTGAATCTGATCGGCCCCATTGGTCGCGGCTTTCAACCGTCGCCCGCGCGGCCGCGCAGCTTGCTCATCGGTGGCGGTGTTGGCATCCCGCCGATGGTCTTCCTGGCCGAGCACCTGCATGCCGACGCTCACGCGTGGCAACCGCTGGTGTTGATGGGCTCAGAAATACCGTTCCCGTTTGCCGAACAGCGGTCACGCATCCAAGTTGACTGGCTGGACAAAGAAACCGACCGCTGCATGCCGCTGGTCGAAGCCTGTGGCTACCCGTCACGGCTCGCCAGCCTCGCAGGCTATGACGGTTGCTTTCAGGGCTACGTCACGGAGTTGGCTGATCGCTGGCTGGCGACATTGAGCGCCTCCGAATTGGCGGAAGTCGAAATATTCAGCTGCGGCCCGACGCCCATGCTAAAGGCCGTTGCCAGTCTCGCGCGCCGCTATGGCCTGCCCTGCCAGGTATCACTGGAAGAATTCATGGCCTGCGCGGTCGGCGGCTGTGCCGGTTGCACGGTACTGGTGCAGGAAGAGGACGGACCGGCAATGAAGCGCGTCTGCGTGGACGGCCCCGTGTTTGACGCAGAAAAGGTGTTCAGCGAGTCAGCCTGACAGGCTGGTCGGCTCACTGGCCGGCGCACTGCTCAACCGAAGTTGATCTTCGCCTCCAAGTTGGACCGCGAGTCCGCGTGCGACATGGCTTCTTCAAGCGTGATCGTCCCGGCCTTGTAAAGGTCCAGCAAGGCATCGTCAAAGTTTTGCACGCCCTTCTCACCGCTGTTCTTGAGCGCTTCCTTCACTTCGGAAATATCGCCGCGCAGAATCAGGTCTTTGATATGCGGCGTGTTCAGCATCAGCTCAATCGCCGCGACTCGCTTGCCTGTGCGTGAACGCACCAAGCGCTGCGAAATAATGGCACGCAGGTAGTGAGCCAGATCCAGGAACACTTGCGCATGCTGCTCCTGCGGGAACATGTTAATGATGCGATCCAGCGTTTCCGGTGCGTTGTTGGAATGCAATGTGGCCATCACCAGGTGGCCCGTACCCGCCATATCAATGGCCGACTGCATCGACTCCCGGTCCCGGATTTCGCCGATCTGAATAACGTCCGGGGCCGCGCGCATGGCACTCTTCATGGCCGCCGCGTACGACTTGGTATCCAGTCCGACTTCGCGCTGGTTGACGATGGACTGTTTGTTCGGGTGCAGAAACTCGATCGGGTCTTCGATCGTTATGATGTGCGATGAGGTCTTTTCATTGCGGTGATTGATCATCGCCGCGAGCGTCGTTGACTTGCCGTTACCGCTTGCGCCCACCATCAGAATCAAACCGCGGCGCAACATGACCAGCTCTTTGAGTTGCGGCGGCATGCCGAGCTCATCCAGCACCGGCATTTCTGCCGTAATGTAGCGCAGCACCATCGCGACATTGCCACGCTGGTGGAATACGTTGACGCGGAATCGACCGAGGCCCGGCTCGGAAATGGCGAAATCCACCTCGAGATTACGGGTGAACTGATCCAGCAGACTTTCGTCCATCAGCTCAATGGCCGCTTGCTTGACCATTTTCGGCGTCATTTCCAGCTTGTTAACCGGCATGATCTTGCCGTCAATCTTGATCTTCGCCGGGGCGAAGGGCGCGAAGAACAGGTCAGACGCCTTCTTCTCCACCATCAATTTGAACAGAGGTTTTACATTCATTTGCAGTCAATGCGCGCAGCGCGTCCTGTTTGACGCTCAGAAAGTCTGAGCGGTGTCTTCTTCCATGATGCGCAGGCTCTCGGCCTGCTGATCCGTCAGCGTAGACTCACGCTTGCTTTCCAGCTTGATACGCAGCCGCAACTCGTTCTTCGAATCCGCATTGCGCATGGCTTCTTCGTACGAAATAACGCTGTCTTCGTAGAGCGTGAACAACGCCTGATCGAAGGTCTGCATACCAAGGCGGGTCGACTTCGCCATGATTTCCTTGATGTGTGCGACCTCGCCCTTGAAGATCAGGTCCGCAATCAATGGCGAATTCAACATGATTTCCATCGCCGCAATGCGACCCACCCCGCCTTCGCGCGGTATCAGGCGTTGCGAAATGAATGCTTTGGTATTCAACGACAGGTCCATCAGGAGCTGCGCACGACGCTCTTCGGGGAAGAAGTTGATAATGCGATCCAGCGCCTGGTTCGCACTGTTGGCATGCAGCGTTGCCAGACACAGGTGACCGGTTTCTGCGAACTGAATGCCGTACTCCATGGTTTCCTTGTCGCGAATCTCACCAATCAGGATGACGTCGGGCGCTTGCCGAAGGGTATTTTTCAGTGCGGCATGCCAGGTCTCGGTATCGACCCCCACTTCTCGCTGGGTGATTACGCAACCGCGGTGCGGATGAACGTACTCCACCGGATCCTCGATCGAAATGATGTGGCCTTTCGAGTGTTCATTGCGATGCCCAATCATCGCTGCAAGCGTCGTCGATTTACCGGAGCCAGTACCACCGACGACGATAACCAGACCGCGCTTGTTCATGACAACGTCTTTCAGAATGGGCGGCAAATCGAGTTCGGTCAGCGTCGGAATTTCAGTGGTGATAGTTCGCAGTACTGCGCCAGCCATCCCCTGTTGAATGAATGCGCTGACACGGAACCGGCCGATACCCTGCGGGCTGATGGCGAAATTGCACTCCTTGGTGGAGTCAAATTCCTTCATCTGTTTGTCGTTCATGATCGAGCGCACCATCATTGACGCCTGTTCCGAGGTCAGTGGTGCATCGGTCGCTTTGTGGATAGAGCCATCGACTTTGATTGCCGGTGGAAAACCCGTGGTGATGAACAGGTCGGAACCACCCTTCTCAACCATTTTCTTGAGCAGGTTTTGTGTCAGTCGTACCGCTTGTTCACGTTCCATTCGGGTCTCTCCTGCCCAGCTGGCTAAATCTCATTGGCGCTTAAAAGTTCTCTTTACTAACAGCCCGGAAGCGCGCCTCTTCCTTGGTAATCAGTCCTTTGGCCATAAGCTCCGCAAGATTCTGATCCAGAGTCTGCATACCAGACCCCTGGCCGGTTTGAATGGCGGAGTACATCTGCGCAATCTTGCCCTCGCGTATCAGGTTTCGGATGGCCGGCGTACCAACCATAATTTCGTGAGCCGCGATCCGGCCACCACCGATCTTTTTCAGCAACGTTTGCGAAATAACCGCGCGCAGCGACTCGGACAACATCGCGCGTACCATTTCTTTTTCGGCGGCCGGGAATACATCGACAATACGGTCAACCGTCTTGGCAGCCGAGCTGGTATGCAACGTACCGAATACCAAATGGCCCGTTTCAGCGGCCGTCAGCGCAAGCCGAATCGTTTCGAGGTCGCGAAGCTCGCCGACCAGGATCACGTCCGGATCCTCACGCAGCGCAGAGCGCAATGCTTCATTAAAGCCCAACGTATCGCGATGCACTTCGCGCTGGTTGATCAGCGAACGCTTGCTCTCGTGCACAAACTCAATCGGATCCTCGATCGTGAGAATGTGATCGGGCTTGTTATCGTTAATATAGTCGACCATGGCGGCAAGTGTGGTGGACTTGCCTGAACCCGTCGGCCCTGTGACCAGAACAATCCCGCGCGGATGCATGGATACGTCTTTGAACAACGGGGGCGCACCGAGGTCATCAAGCGACAATATCTCCGACGGAATGGTTCGGAAGACAGCAGCGGAGCCGCGGTTCTGGTTAAAAGCATTGACGCGAAAGCGCGCAAGCTTTGGAATCTCGAATGAAAAGTCAGTCTCAAGGAATTCTTCGTAGTCCTTGCGCTGCTTGTCATTCATGATGTCGTACACCATGCTGTTGACGTCTTTGTGCGTCAGCGCTGGCATGTTGATACGCTTGATATCTCCATCAACGCGAATCATGGGTGGCACACCACCGGATAGGTGCAAGTCAGACGCATTGTTCTTTACGGTGAACGACAACAACTGAGCGACATCGACTGCCATGATTCTCCCTCTGGAATTCTGACGGCCGCACTTACCATAACCCGGCCTAATGAGCTGCCTAGTATAGCGAAGCACTGTGAGCAAAACGTGATAAAAGTCACGGAAAACCTTCGGAAAATCCAAGATTTGCTGGCCCTTGAGACGCAGTCCGCAGGCCGCCCGGCGGGCAGCGTGCAACTGCTTGCGGTCAGCAAGCGTCAGCCCCTGCAAGCCGTGCTTGATGCGGCCGGTGCAGGGCAACGGCATTTCGGCGAAAACTTTGCCCAGGAGGGGATCGACAAGATGCTCGCGACAGGGCGTAACGATCTGGTCTGGCATTTCATCGGCCACTTGCAGAGCAACAAGACCCGGATCGTTGCCGAACACTATCAGTGGGTGCATACCGTAGACCGCCTGAAGATCGCCCAGCGGCTGAGCGAGCAACGTCCGGCCGCCAAGGGTGAGCTGAATGTATGCCTGCAGGTCAACATTGATAACGAAGACAGCAAGTCCGGTCTGGCAGCCGATGAAGTCGCCGCGGTGGCGACCAAAGTCGCGACGCTGCCGGGACTCAAACTGCGCGGCCTGATGTGCATACCTGCCATCAGGACCTCTGCCACGGAACAGCGCGAGCCTTTTGCACGGATGCGGCAGTTGCTCGACAGCATCAACGAGCACGGTCTGGAACTCGACACGCTGTCCATGGGCATGACCGCCGACTATGCCGCTGCTGTGCAGGAAGGTGCGACAATTGTCCGAATCGGCACAGCCCTGTTCGGCGCACGCGGCGAATAACTACACACCCAGACCTAACGGAAACACCATGATCAACGACAAAATTGGCTTCATCGGCGGCGGCAACATGGCGCGCGCCATCGCCGGAGGACTACTGCGCGGCGGAATGCATGCGACGGACTTGCTTATTGCCGAACCCTCGGTGGATCAGGGCGATCGCCTGCGCAAAGAGTTCTACGGCACGCTGATCAGCGACGACAATGCCAAAGTGGCAGCTGAGGTCGATATCCTGTTGTTTGCCGTCAAACCGCAAATTCTGCGGGACGTTTGCCTGCCACTTGCCGATGTAGTGCAGGAGCGCAAGCCGCTGATCATGTCGATTGCCGCCGGGCCGCGCATCGACGATATCGAAAGCTGGCTCGGTGGTGATCTGTGTGTTGTCCGGGTAATGCCAAACCAGCCTGCATTGATCGATCAGGGCGTATCGGCGTTGATCAGCAACTCGAAAGCCACAGCGCATCAGCGCAGTCAGGCCGAGAAAATCATGTCGGCGGTTGGCCAGGTCGTTTGGCTGCAGCAAGAAGCGCTCATCGACGCGGTAACGGCCGTCTCCGGTACCGGGCCCGCGTATTTCTACCTGTTGATCGACATCATGATTGAATCGGCAATCAGCTTCGGCATAGACCCGGCAACCGCTCGAACGCTGGCGATCGAAACAGCCAGAGGTGCTGCTTCGCTCGCGCTTGCTGAAGAGGAACCGATGAAGGTGCTTATCGATCGCGTCCGCTCGCCGGGCGGCACCACAACAGCAGCATTCGAGCACCTCGAAGCAACCGGCGTTCGTGATATCTTTGCGGCAGCCATAAAGGCGGCCCGCGATCGTGCCACTGAATTGGGCAATGCAGTAACCACGGACAAACGAAGCGAATCATGACTCAAGCACTGTATTTTATTATCGGAGCAGTAACCCAGCTCGTACTCTTGTTGTTCCTGCTCCGGTTCTGGTTGCCCTTGCTGCACGTCGACTTCCGTAATCCGCTCGCGCAGGGAATCCTTCGCCTCACCTCCCCCGCCATCGTTCCGGTGCGTCGACTGCTGCCACCTGTCGGGCGAATTGATACTGCCACCGTTCTGATACTGCTGGTTTTGCAGACTCTGGCAATCGTCCTGCTTTTGCTGTTGACCGGGCGAATGTTCGACCCGCTGTCGATTGCTGTCGTTGCGGTCATCGAACTGGCGGCGCACAGTCTGAACATGTTCTTTTTCGCTGTATTGATCAGCGTCATTCTCAGCTGGCTTGCGCCGCAAACCTATCACCCGGTCGTGGCTATGGTTAACTCAATGGCCGAACCCATACTGCGCCCGTTCCGACGCATGTTGCCGCCGCTCGGCGGCCTCGACATATCGCCGATCTTTGCGCTGATCCTTTTGCAGGCCGGCGTGATATTGCTGCGCTCGTTACGGCCCTTTTACGTCTGACTGCCATGATGGCCGCAGACGGCGACGAACTGCGCATCCGTACCAGGGTAACGCCGCGTGCCGCACGCTCTGAATTGCAGGGCATGGTCGACGGTATGCTGCGGATCCGGACAACGGCCGCGCCTGCCGATGGCGCCGCGAACAAGGATGTCATCAAACAGTTGGCCAAAGCATTTGGCGTACCCAAGTCGGCGATCGTGTTGTTACGCGGCGAATCATCCCGCATCAAGGACTTCGTCATCCACAAGCCAACCCGACGCCCAACCTGCCTGACGCCGTAAAACCGGCCATCGGCAAAGGTCACAAAAATCCCGCGAGGCATAGGACCTGCACAGAAAACAAGCTATAGTGACAACGAAACTGACCAGGCTGGAGCGGGGGAAAGCACACCATGATTCCAAGAACATTACTCTTTGCTTCTTTTCTTTCGTTGTTCTTATCGGGATGCGGCGGCCCCGGAGATTCAGCAACGGTGCCTCAGGCGCAACCGGCGGAAGCCTCGTCAGTAACCGTTAATGGTTACAGCGTTCACTTCAGCGCACAGTCCACCGACCAGCTGCCAACAGAAGTTGCCCGTCAGTACAACATTGTGCGCAGTAAGAACCGTGCAATGTTGAATGTGTCGATAATTAGCGAAGCCACTGGTGAATCAGGCACAGGCAGTGTTGAGGTGAAGACTGTCAACCTGACCGGCCAGCTCAAGACCGTTACCATGCGCAAGATCCAGGAGCAGGATGCTGTGTACTACATCGGTGAGATTCCGGTGGCCAACAGTGAGACGCTGGTATTCGACATCACCATTACACCAGACAATTCGGACGAGCCAATTGAGGTTCGTTTCAAACGCCAGTTCTATACGAACTAGGCACCTGACAGCCGAAACCTCAGGAAACCCCGCTTTTTTTGCAGTATTTCTTGTCTTTTCCGCTTAACCACCCTGCAAACATGTGATATCGTCGCGCAGGTTTTAAGTCGCGGGCAGCGCCCGTTTTGATATTTTTACAGGAGTCACTTTTTCATGGCAGCAAAGAAAAAGGCTGGCGATAGCACCAAGAAGCCGCCGACAAAGTCTGAGATTTACGCCCGCATCGCGGAAGACACCGGTCTGACGAAGAAAGACGTCGGCGCTGTGTTCGATTCACTCTCGGCACAGATCAAAAAGAATCTTGGCGGTCGCGCCGCTCCTGGCCTGTTCACCATTCCAGGTCTCCTGAAAATGCGCGTCGTTAAGAAGCCGGCAACGAAAGCTCGCAAGGGCGTTAACCCGTTCACCGGTGAAGAAATGATGTTCAAGGCAAAACCAGCGTCCAAGACCGTCAAGGTTGCGGCACTGAAAGGCCTGAAAGACATGGTTTGATATCGAATCTCAATGATTCGAATCAGAAAAAAACCGGGCACTGCCCGGTTTTTTTTTGGCCCGAATAAGCTTATACCCGGCGAATCGCAATGCGCGTACACGAAACGGTCAGCGCACGACAGGGTGCATACGCTTGCGCAGCCGTTGCCAGCCGCGCCGCTTGCATGGCGCGCAATTGGTCACATCAGTCACCAAGGCATGCCTGCGGATGTCCGGCCCTGACGATATAAAAACCTGGCAAATCAGGCTGCAGCCGTGTCCGTCACAAACGTGACAACCGCCTCGCGCAGTTCGAGCAGTTTGCCGTGAAAGAAATGTCCGGTATCCGCAAACACGTTCAGCACCGGCCCGGGCTCCATGCGGTTAACCCATTCCAGCGTTTCCTCAACAGGAATCAATTCGTCCTGATCACCGTGCACTATCAGCCACGGACACTCCGGTTGAATATCGAGATTATTGGCAAAGCGATACACCGCCGGAGCGATGCTGACCAAGCCATTAGGCTGAACCTTGGTCGCGGCATTGATGGCAATCGCCGCGCCAAAAGAAAAACCACTGATCCAGAGTGGGTCTTTGGGCCATTGCTGTTGCAGGTAACTGAACGCGGCCAGGGCGTCGTCCAGCTCGCCACGCGCCTCGTCGTAACTACCCTCACTGTCGCCAACGCCACGAAAATTAAAGCGCAGTGCGCGGTAACCGCAACGGACGAATGCCTTGGCCAGGGTATGAGCCACTTTGTTCTGCATCGTGCCACCCTGTTGCGGGTGCGGATGGCAAACCAGCGCTGAGCCTGCTACCGGCACATCAGTCGGCGTTTCCAGAATGGCTTCAAGGCGGCCAGCGGGTCCGTCGAGAATGAGGCGCTCAGATTGCGGCGGGCTCGGCATCGGGTAACTCCTTCGGTTTTTGCGGTTTTTCGGCGGTAAACGTCACTATGGTAACGCCCTTGGCGGTCTCCGCCGAGTCTCCTGCCGCAACGAAGCTGATCACCCCTTCGTCATTCATGGTCAGAATTTCTATCGCGTCGGTGTGCCGATCGGCAACGAACTGCTCGTAGGTGTAGTTTTCCGAAATCCTGGTCTTGGAGAATTTCCAGCCCCGCACAAGATTGCGCCAAAGCACTTCAAAGTCAGCATCGTTGCTGAATGCAACACCACCACGCCGCGGCCGTGCCAGTGCTTTCGGGTCTTCTTCGTAATCGCCACCGCCCATAGCCAGCTGCAGGACGTTACGCTGCCCGATCTCCGGCGCCAAGGCCGTGCAGACCAGCGCGTTGTAAGCATCATTGCGGGTTGCGGCCAGGACCGTGCGTACGTGCGCAAGCTCTACCGATTCCTCCGCGAAATCGGACAGTATTTCGCCATAGAACACCGGTATGCCGTTCAGGCGCGCCTCACGCAGGTTGTGCCACGACGAATCCGCCAGCAGCACATTGACTTTCATGTCGCGCAATACCTGGGAAAGCGCAACCGTCCAGGGCGAGGCACCGATGATCAATACCCCATCACGATGCCGCGACGACAGGCCGAGCCGTGCTGCCAGCCAGTTGATCGTCAACCCGTGACTGAAAACCGTTGCAAAGATGATCGCAAACACCAGCGGCAAGAGGACTTCCGCAGGATAGCCCGCATCGACGAGGCGCGGTCCCATCAGGCCGGCTGTCGCCGCCGCGACTATGCCGCGGGGTGCAATCCAGCTCAGCAGTACCCGCTCATTGAACTGCATGCCGGCACCGGTCGTCGCCAGCATGATCGCGACCGGGCGCGCCAGGAACATGATTGCCGCGACCAATGCGATTCCGCGCCAGCCGATGTCCACCAGCGAACGCGCGTCCAGGTCGGCGGTCAGCGACACAAACACGACGGACACCAGCATGATCGTGATGTATTCCTTGAAGCGCTTCATATCACCGATGCCGGGCAGATTCATGTTGCCGACGACAATGCCCATGATAGTGACCGCGAGCAGGCCCGCTTCTTTCTGAATCATGTCCGACAGCGCGTAGACGATGAGCACGAGGCCAAGCAATACCGGACTTTTCAGGTATTCCGGAACCCAGCCTTCGCGAAACGCGCGGGCTGTCGCCCAGCCACCGGCGCCGCCGAGAATAAGGCTGCACACGATGGCGAGACCGATGCCTTGCAACACTTCATCCCAACCACTGCCGCTGCCCTGAAAGATGAAGAACTGGAATACCAGTACGGCCAACAAGGCACCGATCGGGTCATTGACGATACCTTCCCATTTCAAATAGGACGCGGTACGGCGGTTGAGTGCGGCCTGGCGCAACATCGGCATGATGACCGTCGGGCCGGTGACAACCATGATCGCGCCAAAAACCAATGACACCGGCCAATCGAGACCGCCGATGTAGTGGGCGCACAAAGACGAACATAGCCAGGCCAGCGGCGCGCCAAGGTAGACCAGTCGGCGCACACCTCGGGCGGCTTCTTTCAGGTCGCTGAGGTGCAGACTGAGACCACCCTCGAACAGGATAATCGCAAC
This sequence comes from Woeseia oceani, assembly GCF_001677435.1. GTDB lineage: Bacteria > Pseudomonadota > Gammaproteobacteria > Steroidobacterales > Woeseiaceae > Woeseia > Woeseia oceani. Next base: position 729,633 of record NZ_CP016268.1, on the reverse strand, counting down.
ACACAGGCTGACGATTGGTCGCAGGTAAGCGCCGAAATCGGCGCCCGGATCCACCCAGCCGAGGCCGGGACCCATAATCAGTCCGACTGCCGCCAGCAATACGATAGCCGGGAGTTTCAGTCGCCAGGCCAGCCATTGGGCGCCAATGCCAAGGCCGACAACGGTCACGATTGCGAGAACTATGTGATGTTCGTCCATCGGCAGGCTCACTCCCCTCAATTCACGACTAATTGCTTGCGCGGGCTCGATCATACATGAGCACACAGGGCTGCACCGTGCCAGTACAGCAGCGGTCCGCTGGCTAGTGGGGCAATGATTGGCATAGAATTATTGACCTCTAAGCTGGCAATCATCGCGGTCTGCCACCGCAAGTCACTCCACGGCACGAGCGGAGCCCAGATCAAATGACTGACTCAATGCACCTGGTTGCGACCATGACAGCAGTGCCCACTTCCGCCAACGGCGGTTTTGCCTGATGCCGGAACTGACCATGGCCACCGTGGGCGTGCTGCTGCTCGCCGTCATCCTCGGCGTGCTGCTTGGTTGGTTCGTGCACAGTCGGCGTTGCGCCAGGGAAAAGCTGGCTCTCAGTGCCGGCTGGCAACACCAGATGGACGCGCAGCGCGTCGAACACGAACGCATTGCCAAGCAAAACTCAAGCTTGATGGAACAGGTCAGTCAGCACCAGGCGTCCGGGAAGGACATCCGCAAGCGTGCCAACGAGCTTACGACCGAACTCAAAATCGCCCTCGGCAACAGCAAAGACTTGCAGCGCAAACTGAAAGAGTCACGCAGCAATCTGGCTGTCGCCGTGGCACAACGCGATAAACTGCACAAACAGCTCGACTCCGGCGCAACACGGCAGGATGCGGCACTCAGCGAAAAAGACCAGAAAATTACCCGCCTGAAGCGCGAACTGGGCAAGTGGCAGGAGCGAATTCCGCCGCTGGTCGAACGCTACCGGCTGCGGGATCTTGAAGCACAGGAGCTGCAACTGGAACTGGGCCGCGCGCAGCAACGTATCGAGGAACTGGAAGCCGCAGCCGCCGCACTTGAAACCCGCATCGAAGCGGTAGGCGATGGGCCGCTGACCGATCTCGATGCATCCAACGACCAGTATGACGACACGATGGAGCTTGAAGCCGGCAATATGGCTGCGCGTGGCACTACGCCCGGCGACGACCTGAAGCGCATAAAAGGTATAGGTCCCGCCATCGAGAAGACGCTGAATACGCTGGGCTTCAACCGCTTCAGCCAGATCGCCACCATGAGCGAATACGACATCGACCGCGTCGCCGCCGAACTGCGTGGTTTCAAATCGCGTATCCATCGCGAAGACTGGATTGGCCAGGCACGCACGTTGCAATACGAAAACAGCCACGACCCCGCGTGACCATGTCGGATGCAGTAACTCTTGCGCGGATTCGCGCAGCCATCGCCATTGCCCTGATGCTGCTGTCGGTCGCCGCACAACCGGCCATGAGCGCCGAGTTCAGCGTCGACTGGCAGGCAGGCAAACTCACCATAGGCGGCGAGACCAGTTCGGCCGGCCATACCGGGATCCTCAACGAGGTTGTCAGCGAATTGTTCCCGGATGCCGACGTCGAATGGCAATTAAGCAGCGGACAAACAACACCGCCCGGCTGGTCACTCGTCAGTGAGCAAACATTGCGTACGCTTGCGCTGACCCGCAGCGGCGAGGCAAGGCTGAGCGACGGTGAACTGCATTTGCGCGGTGTGCATGACAACCCGGCCGGCTGGCAGAACGCGCTCGGCGCGCTGGAACGAACGCTGTTGCCAGGTATGCGGCTGCGTAACGAAGTGGTCGTTTTCGACGACAGCCTCTCGTTCAACGAACTCTGCCAACAGCAATTTCAAGCGGCAGTGCGCGACCGGACGGTAGAGTTTGCGCAAGCGCAGAGCGAGTTTAGCCCGGCGGCACAGCCGCTGCTGGATGCTTTGATCGAAATCGTTGCGGACTGCCCTGCCAGCCGCCTGATAGTTACAGGGCATACCGATGCCAGCGCGACAGAAGCCGCACTTGGCGAGCTGAGCCTGCAACGCGCACAGGCGGTAAGCAACTACATGCAGCTACGCGGCATCCCCGGCTCGCGGCTGAGCGCTGCAGGTGCGGGTTCCACCTTACTGCTGGACACTGAGAACACGCGCGCCGCCGGTGCACGCAACCGCAGAGTCGAGTTCCGCCTGCTGCTCCCGGAATAAAGGGGCTCAGTTCGCTCCGTCGCGATCTTCAAGCCCGGCAAGCTCGACCTCGAACACCAGGGTGGCACCGGGCGGAATCACGTCACCCGCCCCACGATCGCCGTAAGCCAGTTCCGGTTCAATAGTCAGCTCTCGCAGCTCGCCCACTTGCATACCGGCCACACCGGCGTCCCAGCCACGAATGACCCGGCCCGCACCGAGCGGAAAGCGGAAGTGCTGGCCACGGTCGACGGAGCTGTCGAATTTGTCGCCGCGATGGTCCACGGCTGCAGGGTCGTACAACCAGCCGGTGTAGTGCACAACAGCGATCTGACCTGCCGTTGCAGTAGCGCCATCGCCGGGGCGCAAAACCCGCACGGTCAAACCATCCACTTCCTGACTGATACCCGCACTCGGTGTAACTTCGTTCGCCACTTCCTGATCGCTGCCGCCGCACGCCGCCAACAATATCGACATCATTGCCAACGAACTGAGTCTAAGAGTTTTCATCACTGCTTGAATCCCGGGTTAATAGAGTTCTATTTTGCCGCATCGTTGTCGAAATCCAACGATGCGGAATTAATGCAATAGCGCAAGCCAGTAGGTTGCGGGCCATCCTCGAACACGTGACCAAGGTGCGCATCGCAATTCGCACAGACAACTTCTTCGCGAATCATGCCATGACTCGTATCGCGCTTGACGCGAATGTTGTCTCCCGCCAAGGGCAGCCAGAAACTCGGCCAACCAGAACCGGAATCGAACTTGTGCTCGGAGCTGAAAAGTGGCGCTTCGCAAACAACGCAGCGATAGGTACCGTCTTCTTTGTTGTCAACGTATTTACCAGAAAAGGCCCGCTCCGTACCTTTGTTCTGCGTGACCTGATATTGTTCCTCACTGAGCCGTGCGCGCAGCTCAGCTACCGTCGGTTTTCCGGCGCTCATGTTTAACTACCTCGGCGGCGTAATTGTTAGCCTGAGGAGACTCTGCCCAAGTTCGCGTGCGCACGCAAATTTGCAGTTGGGCACCTGCCTGTGAAAGACCGGAGAGCATGCAAGCTTCGATGCAATCGGACAGCGCCGTCGAATTTCAGAACGTATCGTTGAGGCGCGGCGCAGTACTCGCACTTGACCGACTCAACCTGACACTGCCGCGTCTCCAGACAACCGCAATACTGGGAGCCAGCGGCAGCGGCAAATCCAGCCTGATTCAATTGGTTATCGGACTGTTGCGACCGAGTTCCGGGCAGGTGCGAACGCTGGGTATGGCTATTGATTACAAGAATCCGGCGCCGCTGCGAAAGCGTATCGGCTATGCCATCCAGGATATCGCGCTGTTTCCGCATTTGCGGGTTCGCGAGAATATTCTGCTTCCTGCCCGACTCGACAACCGTAACGCCGACGAAAGCAACAGTCGATTGCAGGCGCTGCTGACGCTCATGCAGTTGCCGGCCGCTGTCCTTGATCGCTGGCCGCACGAACTGTCAGGCGGCCAACAGCAACGGGCCGGGCTTTGTCGCGCGATGATATTGCAGCCTGAACTGTTGTTACTCGATGAGCCTTTTTCAGGCCTCGATACGATGACCCGAATCGGCATACACGAACAGTTCCTGAAACTGCAGGAGGCCGAACCGATCTCAACGATCCTCGTGACCCATGACCCGCAGGAAGCGATTAACCTCGCTGATTACATTGTCGTCATGAAAGCGGGCCGCGTGCAGCAGCATGGTCCCGTTGATGCTGTCGTCGGCGCACCCGTCAACGACTATGTTGGCCAACTGATCACTGCATTGCCAGGGGTCACAGACTGATGCGGCGCTACATCCTGATCGGGCTGCTGTTGTCACTCACGTTGGGCAACACCAGCCATGCGCAAACCATCATTGTCGGCAGCAAGAATTTCACCGAGAACTACCTGCTCTCCGAAATCGCGGCGCAACTGCTGGAGGCAAAGGGTTTTGATGTCGAGCGTCGACAAGGGTTGAATGGCACAAAAATCAGCTACGAGGCTCTGCAGAACGGCGCAATCGCTGTATACCCTGAATACTCGGGCACGATTACCGAAGTCATACTGGCGCAGCCCGGTCTGGATGACATTGAGACTATCCGTACCGCCCTCGCGGCTCGAGAGCTGCGTTTTCTGGCACCGCTGGGATTCAATAACACCTATGCGCTTGCAGTGACCGAAGCATTCTCGCGCGACAAGGGTGTCCGGCGCATTTCAGACCTGCGTGCGACCCCGAACCTGCGCGCCGCCATGGCCCACGAGTTTCTGAATCGCGCTGACGGCTGGCCAGGACTGAAACAACGCTACGGATTGCAACAGACCACGCGCGGCATTGAACATGGACTCTCGTACGGCGCGATCAATGGCGGTGAAATCGATCTGACAGCCGCTTACTCAACAGACGGGGAAGTACTGCGTTCCGGGCTCGTGCTGCTGGAAGACGACCTGAATTATTTTCCGCGTTACCTGGCGGGCTACCTGGCCAATAACTTACTGCCTGCCGATGCCACCGACGTGTTGCAAACCCTGGCCGGGCGCATTGACAACACCCGCATGCAGGCACTGAACCTGCAGGCACTCGATCCTGATGTCAGCATTGCTGACGTCGCCGCGGGCTTTCTGCGTGAAGAAGGACTGGTCACCGCCGACTACCAGTCGGCAACATTCCTGCCGCAGCTGCTGCGCAATACACAACGCCACCTGAAACTGACTGCAACGGCACTGTTGCTGGCGATCGTGTTCGGGGTTGGCATTGCGATCAGCGTTCATCGCCACCGTGGCCTGTCGAACGCGTTTCTTTACGTTACCGGCTTGCTGCAAACGGTGCCGTCTATCGCATTGCTGGCATTGATGATTCCGCTTGCAGGGGTCGGCCAGACACCGGCCATCATCGCGCTGTTTCTTTACTCCTTGCTGCCAATCGCCCGCAGCACGGTCACGGCCATGCACGCGATACCGCCCGGCTACCGCCAGATGGCCGCCGCAATGGCGATGACCCGCACTCAGGAACTGCGTTACGTGTTGTTGCCACTGGCAATGCCGCATGTTCTGGCCGGCATACGCACGGCCGCGGTCATCTGCATTGGTACGGCCACGCTGGCTGCGTTCATCGGTGCCGGCGGCCTGGGCGACCCGATCGTAACCGGTCTGGCCCTCAACGACAGCCGCCTGATACTGCAAGGCGCAATTCCCGCGGCAGGACTCGCCATAATAACGGAACTGTTCTTCGGCGTGATTGAGCGCTGGCTCGTCGTTCCGCATATGCGCAACATGAGCCAGCCCCAATAGTACTTACGCGGCGTCGCTGGCCTTTTGCAGCTCGAGCATGAACTCGTTCATGCGCTTCACGTAAGCTGCCGGATTCTCCAGCTGACTGCCTTCCGCGAGCAGCGCATGATCCAGCACGATATTCGACAAGGCAGCAAATCGCTGCTCGTCTGACTCATCCGCGAGGCGCTGCACCAGCGGGTGTTCAATGTTGACTTCAAGTTGCGGCTTGCTCTCCGGCAACGATTGCCCGGAGGCTTCCAACATTCGTCGCAATTGCGGCGACAGGTCTTTTTCCGAGGCGACCACACAAGCCGGTGAATCCACCAGCCGCCGACTGACGACGACAGTTTCAACACGCTCCTTCAAGACGTCTGCTATGCGCTCCAACACCGGCTGGTGCTCATCGTCCTTGCTTTCATCAGCGGAGTCTTCATCGCTCGCGGGCAAATCCAGACTGCCACGACTAACATCGTGCAAGGTCTTGCCCTCATATTCGCCCAGATGATCGACCATCCAGGGATCAATGCGGTCATACAACAGGAACACTTCGATGCCCTGCTTGCGCAGCTTTTCGAGGTGCGGACTGGACTTCACTGTCTCGTAGTTCTCGCCAAGGATGTAGTAGATCTTGTCCTGTCCCTCGGCCGCCCGCGAGATGTAATCGTCCAGCGACTGATCCTGTGCAGCACCCTCACTGTGCGTGCTCGTGAACCGTAGCAGCTTGGCCAGTTTGTCCTTGTTCTCGTGGTCTTCCACCAGGCCCTCTTTCATGACCTGGCCAAACTGGCTCCAGAAGGTTGCGTACTTCTCGCTGTCGTTGCTCGCCATCTTGCTCAACATATCGAGCACCCGGCGCGTCAACGCGGTTTTCATCGCCTCCAGGCCCGGGCTCTTCTGCAGGAGTTCGCGCGATACGTTGAGCGGCAGGTCCGATGAATCGACCACGCCTTTGACAAACCGCAGGTACAACGGCAGGAACTGCTCGGCGTCGTCCATGATGAAAACGCGCTGCACGTACAGCTTCAGGCCACGCGGTACCTCCCGGTTCCACAAGTCGAACGGCGCATTGGCCGGGATATACAACAAACTCGTGTACTCGCGCTTGCCCTCCACCTTGTTGTGGCTCCAGCACAGCGGGTCGGCGAAATCGTGAGACAGGTGTTTATAGAACTCACGATACTCCTCGTCCTTGACCTCAGTGCGTCCACGGGTCCACAGGGCGGTAGCGGAGTTAACCGTACGCGGTTCTTCATCGTCAGCCCCGGAGAGCAGCACCGGGAACGCGATATGGTCGGAATACTTGCGTATCAGCGTTTCAATACGCAGCGCCTCGGCGAATTCCTTGTCGTCTTCCTTCAGGTGCAGCGTAACCCGGGTTCCGCGCGACTCGAGCTCAATGGGCTCGATCGTAAACTCGCCATCACCGTCGGATTCCCAACATACGGCGTCGGTCGCCGGCAACCCGGCCCGACGTGACTCGACCGTGACTTTGTCAGCGACGATAAACGCCGAGTAAAAGCCGACGCCGAACTGACCAATGAGGTGCGCGTCTTTGCGCGCATCACCGGACATTTGCTGCAGAAACTCCGAAGTACCAGAGCGCGCAATGGTGCCGAGATTCTGAACGAGCTCGTCGCGGGACATGCCTATGCCGTTGTCGATGATCGACAGGGTCCGCGCCTTGGTATCGAATTCGATCCGGATCCGGAGCTCGGCATCGTCTGCCAGCAGGTCAGGCTGCTCCAGCGCCTCGAAGCGGAGCTTGTCGGCGGCATCAGACGCGTTGGATACCAGCTCGCGGAGGAAAATCTCCTTGTTGCTGTACAGCGAATGGATCATCAGCTGTAGCAGCTGCCGAACTTCGGTCTGGAAACCGAGGGTTTCCCGGCTTGCTGTCTCGGTCACGAAATACTCTCCCAATATCTGAACGGATGGCCACCGGTTGGCCACCGGGCATCACACCATAGTGTCGATTGGGATTATTTCAAGGTTGCGGCCGGTGACAGACCGCGCGGACCGGGATCAATGGCGAGCAAGACTCGTCTGCTGACCGACCGTGCCGCGATAGAGATAGCTGACTGTGAGCAGGCATACGAGCGTCAGTGCCAGCGGCGGGCTGCTCATGGCCAATACCGCGCCCAATGCGGCAGCCGAGACTGTGCCGGCCAGCGCCAACAGGGCAATAATTGTGTTTCGCACTCGTTCAGCGAGCATTCGGGCCGATGACACCAGATCATCCAGGTCGTCGAGCCAAAGCAAAACACATTCCATTGCGATTCTCCGATTATCGATTCTTGCAGCTGCCGCAGAGTACGGCGGCCGCGAAGTCTGCGTTAAGACGCAGCGGGGTACAACGGCACCGGCGCATTTTCTTCAGCGGCCGTTTTTTCGTCCTGTTCCAGCGACGAAATATTCGACTGTTTGGCATGTGCTATTGCCCGGTGAAAAAGCTCCCAACGCTGCCGGGTTGCTTCGTTCTTCAGTGTTTCCGTGCGGGATTCTTGCTTCATAATGTTATTCGACATTGGTTGCCGTTCGCATAGTTTGCAGGTGCTGCGAAATATAGACCGCGCAGTCCGATAGTGCCGTGAGATATGTCACAGCTTTTTCCGTGTTTTTCGCAATAGTGAAGCAATTGTCTGAAAGGAGACTTGTTACCAGTATTTTGTCAATTGCGCGGCAGCATCGAGTGAGTGCTTGTCCATAAGTCATTTCGATTCGTCAGCCGATCGCAGCAAGCTTGAGACCGGGTCGGCCGCAAAAATATCCCTGGCATGCCGAAAAAAAAAGGCCGCGTCTGCGAGACGCGGCCTTGGCTGTTTGTCGATGCTGAACGCTTTGCTACAGGGTCAGCTGACGAATCCGCTGAACTCAGTCAGACTGATTGTCCGTCCATTTGCGTTTTACCTGCTCGGTCCAGTTTCGATAGCCTTTCCACGTATACAAAGACGGGTCGATACTGCTGCGACGTGTACTCGGAGCAGGCGCTTTCGATATCCAGCGACGGTATTGCTGCCAGCCATTGGCACCATCACTGTCATTGGCCGGTTCAGCAACGTCCTGACGGGCCTCTTTGGCTTCGTCCTCATCGTTGAAATCGTTACGCCAGTTGATGTTCTTGCTGTCTTGCATAGCCGTCTGCTCTTGACATCCTGTAGTGAAATACTACGTCGTCAGAGCCCTGTTTCACAGGAACTGCTTCACAATGCAGAAAGGCTTTTTAGTCTTTTAATTCAGCCACTTAAGAGCCGGTTTTACTTAATAAAGCGACCGGTTCGGGCAAACTGCGTGGCAGCGCACAATGGCGTTGCACAACACTCAGACCCGTACCACGTAACAGGGCTTGTAGCTGTCGCTTTCAAGCTTCATCCGGCCATCCGCAACAAAACCTGCCAACAAGCCGTCCAGCAGGCTCATGATCTCTGCGGAACCGGAGATCTCGAACGGCCCCTGCTGCTCGATAGCCGCCATGGTGTCCTCGCGCACGTTGCCGGACACCAGCCCTGAGAAAGCTCGGCGCAAATTCGCTGCCAGTTTGTGCGTCGGCAGATCGCGGGTAATCTGCAACCCACGCATTGAGTCATGCGTTGCACGAAACGGCTTTTGAAAATCGTGATCGATAGCAAGACGCCAATTGAAGTAGAACGCATCGCCCTGCTGTCGGCGATATTCCCGAACTGACTTCAGTCCGAGCAACATCTGTCGGGCAACCTCCTCCGGGTCATCGACGATGATCCGGTAGCGGCCCTGCGCCGTGGGCCCGAGTGTCGCGCCGATGAACTCGTCAATCTGTTTGAAGTAATCCGCGCGGTCGGCAGGTCCGGTGAGAATCAGCGGCATCGGCATGTCCTCGTTATCCGGGTGCATCAGGATGCCGAGCAGGTAGAGTATTTCTTCGGCAGTACCGACTCCGCCCGGGAACACGATGATGCCGTGGCCAACCCGTACAAAGGCCTCAAGGCGCTTCTCCATATCGGGCATGATGATGAGCGAATTGACTATCGGGTTCGGCGACTCGGCCGCAATAATGCCCGGTTCCGTGATACCTATATACCGCCCATTGCCAATTCGCTGTTTCGCATGGCCTATAGTTGCGCCCTTCATAGGGCCTTTCATCGCGCCCGGACCGCAGCCGGTACAAACGTTCAGACGGCGCAGGCCCAGTTCGTAACCGACCTTCTTTGTGTAGTCATATTCCTCACGGCTGATCGCGTGTCCACCCCAGCACACGACGAGATCGGCCGTCGCCGGCAAGTGGAAAACCCGGGCATTGCGCAGGATATGGAAAACCGCGTTGGTAATATTGTCGGAGGACTGCAGGTCGAAGCGGCCGCTCGCCTGGATTTCATTGCTCGTATAAACAACGTCACGCAGTACAGCGAACAGTTGCTCGCGGATGCCGCGTATCATTTCACCGTCAACGAAAGCCGACGCGGGTGCGCCCGTTAAAATGACCTTCAGACCACGGTCTTGCTGTTCAAAGCGCACAGCAAAATCCTTGTGCCGCCCCAGCACCTCGCGGGCGTCATCTGAATTGCCGCCGGAGTTGAGCACCGCCAGCAAGCAGCGGCGCAGCAAGGTATAGAGGCCGCCCTGACCGACATTGCGCAATTGATCGGCTTCGTGTTGCGAGAGGACTTCCAGACTCCCCTCTGGCCACACTTCGGCGTCAACAGTCTTGTCGCTGTCCGCCCGGATTACGCTACTCGATACGATATGACTGTGTTGCAAGGTGATTACCTGCTCGGCTGTGATTGTACGACTAGGCTGGTGACGGTAGTGGAATGTTGCGCTGCCGTCCATGCGGCAAATCCCGGTTTTTCATCCGGGACAATTCCCTGGGGCTTTCGCAGCAGCCCGGGCCTGTTCATTGATCAGGGCCGAATTTCTATCGGCGTGCCGTCCGGTGTCATCAGCCAGATGTCGATCATGTCCGAATTGGAAACCGCGATGCAGCCGTTGGTCCAATCCGAAGAGCGGTAATACGCTGCCGAATAGGTCGGTTCGTTTGGTTGGCCGTGGATCATGATCTGGCCGCCAGGATCAAGGCCTTTTTGTCGGGCTCGTGCGCGATCCTCCGGGCTCGGGTAGGAGATGTGCATCGAGAGGAAGAAATCACTGTTCGGGTTGCGGATATCGAGCAGGTAGCGACCTTCCGGGGTTTTCGCATCGCCCTCATACTCTTTGTGGCCCTCCGGCGCGATCCCGAGAGCGATATCAAAAGTACGGAAGGCTTGTCCATTGCGCAGCAAATGCAGTTTGCGGGCGCCCTTCTCCACAATGACTTCATCGGCCACAGGAAACTCGCTGCTACCGTCTGCCAGCGCCAGCGCGGGCAAACAGTGGGCAACCGATACAATGAATGCCCGGCGACTTACTCTTTTCATCCGTCACTCCACGGGGTCCAGCCTGAAAACTTACCAGACTCGGACGCGACCGGGAATCCTTCTCTAACGAACATTACGACCAACGATCCAGCCTATGGCAAAACCGATCGCGCCGGCGACCAGTGTGTAAGCGGGCAGATAGCGGAACAAGTCGAGCGGGTACATTGCATTGCTGCGTATGCCGTCCAGGTCTGTGTGGTAGCCGTAGTGCAGATACAAGGACAGGCCGAGTGCGGGGATGGCAAAGCCCAGCGTCCCCAGCAACCAGCGCCAGTCCGCGCCGCGCCAGCTTCCGCCGCCGCGGTACAAGGTCAGCGCTGCAAGCAGGATCAATACCAGCATCGGCACACTGTTGCGCACGGCAAATGCATCGGCACCCTCGACATAGGCCACGTAAGCAACAGCGGCCAGCGTTACGAACAGCACAGGCAGGATGCGGACTACGGTGCTCAACACGCGCTGCGACTCATTCTGCGGCAGTTACGAGTACCGGCAACTGGATGACGGTTCCGGGCTGCACCCTGTGCATATCCAGCTCCGGGTTGTACTGCCGAAACAGCCAAAGCGGAACTTTGTACTGGCGCAATGCGAGTACCCAGACAGACTCGCCTCGCTTGACGGTGTGCTCTCTGAGGCCGCGAATCGTCGTGCTGCGGAAAAATGCATCCTGCTGGGCCCGGTGATAGTCCACGCGTTTCGATTCGAAGTCGCTGACATTCACATTGCCAAGATCGAGTTTCAGACGATCGCCGATCGATACCGGCGTGCGAAATGCGAGACCATTGATATCGCGCAACCGTTGGGTACGAATCCCCAGCCAGTCCGCGTAGTGCCCGAGCGTCTCGAGCGGGTGCACTTCGATCGTCGAATCGGCCGCGACCGTGTAATCGCTGGGATCGGATAACAAGGAAGTCCGTGCAGTGCTCACTGTTGTGCCGTCACCGTCATCGACATCATCGGGCAACGCACCAGAACCTTCGATTACTTGTTCATCATCCGCTGCCAGCACGGCAGTTGGCTCGGGCTCGACAATCGGCTCGGGTTCCGGCTCGGGCTCCGGAGCGGGTGCAAGCGCAGCGGCCACGGCCACTGGCGCAGGTCCGGCAGCCGGCAAGCGGATCCGCTCGCCTATCCGGATGCGGTTGCCGCTGCCCATATTGTTCAGCGCCACCAGTGTGGATACGCGAGTCTTATACGCCTCGGCAATCTCAGACAGGGTGTCGCCACGGGCAACCGTATGGAAAAGATCCGGCAATTGCTCCTGCTGCCAGACGGATTCGTCAATGTTTGCCACGAGCTCGGCCAGCGGCGCCTGCAAGCGGCCACCCGGCACGCGGAGCTGGAACCCTTTCGGCAAGTGTTTGCTGCCTTGCCAGATTGTGGCCTGGGTTGCCGGGTTGTGTTGTGCCAGCTCCCGCGCGCTGATGCCGGTTGCTGTGGCGAGTGCATCGGCCGGTAAGTAGGCCGGCAACTCGACTGTGTCGTAGACCAGGGCGGGCTCGGCGGTAACCCCGGGGAAGTACTTTTGCGGGTCCTGATCAACTCTCAGCGCCGCCAGAAACGCGACATAGAAATTGCGCGACGCGAAACCGAAAGTACGCCCTTTGTACTCACGCATGATCTGCACGTAGTTGGTATCACCAAACTCCCGCATCGCGCGTCGCGCACCAGCCAGACCGTGGTTGTAGGCGGTGATCGCCATGGGCCAGTTGCCGACAATCGAATAGTTGTAAGCCAGCAGCTCGCCCGCAGCGACCGTGGCGGCATACGGGTCGTTGCGCTCATCCAGCACGTGGTCGATGCGCATGAAACGCCGGCCGGTGCCGCGGGTAAACTGCCATATGCCCGAGGCACCGACGTGCGAGCGCGCGCCCGGGTTGTACGAGGATTCGACGTGCGGCAGAGCGGCGAGTTCAAGCGGCACGCCCAGGCGGGAGAACGATTCATGCACGTGCGCGCGCCAGCGCCCTGCACGTTGCAAGCCTTCCCGGAAGCGGTCCGACAACCCCTGCTGGTAGCGGATCTGGTTTGCCGCGCTGTTTAGCTCGCTGTTACTGACATCGTCTGGCCACAATGCCAGAACGCGCTGTTCATCTTCGCTGAGATTGGCGCGCTTGCCGCTGCCCAGACTTCGCAGAATGCTTTGGTAGTGCTTGCGGCGTACGCCGACCCGCCGCTGCCGTTCGCGCCGTGAAACACTCGCCGGCATGCTGACCCGCTCGTAAACAACCGCAAGATTGCGGTTGTCGTGTAGCAGCCCTTCGTCGCTCGTATAGTCGGTGAAAACGGCCAACCAGAAGTCGACATCACGATTCAATTCAGCCGGCAGCGGGAATAGCTCGTCGTCCGCCCGGGCAAGGCCGGCAACCGACAAAAGGGCACAACAGAGAAGAGTAACGAGACGCGCTTTGCAAAAAGACCTTATCATCAGTAATAACTACACGTTGAATAACGGGCTGTGCGCAGGATTACCGCACAGTTCACAGAACTCACGGGCTTTATGAGGCATTTTCAAGCCTGCTGGAACCGGCAAACCGGAATCGCTGTCTGAGGCCCTATGGCCATCTGCAAATGAACACACAAATACTCTCCTTCCATAAATCGTTGCTGCTGTCTGCCGCATTACTCGCCGTTGCGCCGGTTTTGCCAGCAGCGGACGAACCCGCGAACGCAGCCGTTCAACTCGCCATGCTGGATGAGACCGGTAGCAGCGAGACGCGTTCGGAGACCGAAGCGGACAGCGACAGTGTCGTCAGCACGGATGCCGAGGCAGGCAACAATGCAACACCGGACCTGAGCTTGCCAAGTCCTGTCGTCGATGCCAGTGACCGCCTGGTTCCGGTCGTGCCGCTCGCCAATGCGGTAACCACCGCCGAACATGCCGCCGAAACCCTGCACTTGCTCGGCGACTCGGTACCGCCCGGCAGCTACCGGCGCCTCGCCTGGTCGGCCACGGAATTGTTCGAAGGCCTGCCGGTCTCCACACCGGTCCTGGTCGTCAACGGGCAGTTTGCCGGACCGACTGTATGCCTCACTGCGGCGGTACACGGTGACGAACTCAACGGCATAGAAATGGTCCGGCGGGTTATGCACGAACTCAACCCGGACAAACTGTCCGGCGCGGTTATTGGCGTGCCTATCGTCAACCTGCAGGGATTCAGGCGCGGCTCCCGTTACCTGCCGGATCGCCGTGACCTCAATCGCTATTTTCCGGGCAACCGCAATGGCAGCGCCGCATCACGCATTGCGCATTCGTTTTTTACCGAGATAGTGCTGCATTGTGATGCGCTGATTGATCTGCACACCGGTTCGTTTGAACGTACCAACCTGCCGCAACTGCGTGCTGATCTGCGCAATCCGGATGTCGTGACGATCACACAAGGCTTCGGCGCAACGGTAATCCTGCACAGTACGCCGGCACGCGGCACCTTGCGCTATGCCGCAACCGCGGCTGGCGTGCCCACCGTGACGCTGGAAGCTGGCGGGCCCTCGGAACTCGAACTCAAAGAAGTGAAACACGGTGTCAAGGGCGTGGAAACCTTGCTGCATACCCTGGGCATGGTCAAGCGGTCGCGACTCTGGGGTGACCCGGAACCGGTCTACTACCGGTCCTCCTGGGTTCGCGCAAACCGGGGCGGCATCCTGCTGGCGGATGTCAGTCTGGGTAGCAGCGTCCGCCGTGGCGATTTACTGGGCAGCATCACCGACCCGATGAACAATGCGACCACCAACCTGTACTCGCCGTTTTCCGGACGGGTCATAGGCATGGCCAAGAACCAGGTTGTCATGCCGGGCTTTGCCGCGTTTCACGTCGGCATCGCTACCGAACAAGCAGCGCCATTGAATGAAAACACGGCCGACCCTGCGGCGCATGACGAGGCTGGCGCAGACGACGGCTATACCGACGGCATCTCAGAATAGGCCCGCGTTCCGGGTACGCGAATTGCCCGCACGGTCCCGCACTCGTTACACTCGCGGCGCAACTCCGAACTGACGAGAACGATGAGCCAAACCGGGCGCAAACCGCTTTATCAATTCTGGACGCCGAACTACTGGCCGGCATGGCTGGGATTGCTGCTGTTGCGGATCGTATGCCTGTTGCCGCATCGCGCAAGGCTCGCGGCAGGCCGCTGGCTGGGTCGGTTTTTACACCGCATTGCCGGGCGTCGACGGGCGATCATCCGGCGCAATCTTTCGCTCGCCTTTCCAGAGCTGGACGAGGCTGCCCGCAACCAGCTGGCTCTCGAGCACATGGAAGCGCAGGGCATATCGTTGATCGAGCTGGGCATGGGTCGCTGGACGTCAGATCGCGAACTGGTCGCGCTGACCGACATCAGTGGTACCGAGCATTTGCAGCAAGCCGCCGACGACGGAATCGGCATTATTTTGCTGAGCGCGCATTTCACGACGCTTGAAGTCAGCGGCCGGGTACTGAGCCTGAACTGCCAGCCATTCGATGCCGTGTACCGCAAACACCGCAGCGAATTTCTGACCGAAATCCTGCGCACAGGGCGCGAACGATCGGCACGCAGCACGATCGAGAAAAACGACATCAAGAGCATGGTGCGCAGTCTGCGCGAGGGCCGCCCGGTCTGGTACGCCCCTGACCAGAGTTACAACCTCAAACAATCAGCGATGCTGCCGTTCTTCGGGGTGCCATCGATGACCAATACTGCGACCAGCACACTGGCCCGATTGGGCAAGGCCCGCGTGCTGCCCTATTTTCCGCGACGACTCGCCAATGGCCGGTACGAGCTTTGTATCCTGCCGCCGCTGGAAAACTTTCCGAGTGACGACGCGGCTGCGGATACGCTGCGCTATGTGCAGATTCTGGAAGAACGTATCCGGCTCTGCCCGGAGCAGTACTACTGGATTCACCGCAAGTACAAGAACCTGCCCGCCGATCTGCCGGACTACTACGCCGACCTTGACGCCTGGAAGTAGCCGTCCAGCAATTGCTGCCAGAAACCTTCGTTCCAGTTAATGGCAGGATCCAGGCCACGAATTTTTCGCAGACTGCGGTGCAGCCGCGCCAGGTTTTTTGCCTGCCAGGCGCCAGGCGCCCGCATACTGCCGCGATCAAAGTCCAGCAGGCACAATTCATCTTCGGCGTCGATTTGTACGTTGTAGGCGTTCAGATCTGCATGACAAATGCCATGCTGGTGAAAGCGCTGCAGTCCGGCACCGAGTTTCGACCAGAACAACGGACTGACTTCACGGCCCTTCAGCCGCTGCGACAGCGGCTCGATGCCCGGCACCCGCAGCGTCAGTAAATCGGCGGAATAAAATGTGCCCGCGCGCCGGTAGCGTGCCGCGACCGGTTGCGGCACAGGCAGACCCAACGCCCGCATCTTGTACAGGAGTCGCCACTCCATGAACGGTCGGGTGCGTTCCTCTCCCGTCCACACATAAACATCACGCACGAGCCGGCCGACCAGGCCACCGCGCACGAAGTGGCGCAATACGAACTCGTTGCTGCCGTCACTGACAAACAAGGTCTGACCGCGCCCGGCCGAGCGCAGATTACCTTGCACGGGCCGTGACTCACGCCAGCCGCGCGCGTGGAACTGCTCGTCGGAGATATGGTTGAGGATGGCGGTATCGTATAGGATGGCGCCGGTCTTGGTCTTCTCGACGGTGTCGCTCAAATCTTGCCGTCCTTCACTGGTTGATCTTCATGTTTCAGCACGCGCCGCCGGACAGTATTTGCGTGGTTCGTCTTTCGGCGATTGGCGACACCTGTCATGCGCTGGCCGTCGTACGCAGCATACAGGACACTTGGCCGGAAACGCGGATCACCTGGATCATCGGCAAGACCGAAGCAGGCTTGCTCGCCGATATTCCGGGCATTGAGTTTATCATTTTCGATAAATCGAAAGGCAGAGCCGCCTACCGCGATCTGCGCCGCCAGCTGCGTACCCAGTCTTTTGATGCCGCGTTATGCATGCACGCATCCATGCGTGCCAACTTCATCTACCGATCCTTGCGCACGCGATTGCGTATCGGTTACGACTACGCACGCGCCAAAGATTTTCAATGGCTGTTCACTAACCGTCGTATTGCGCCGGAGCAACGGCAGCATGTGCAAGACGCCATGTTGTCTTTTGCCCGCACGATCGGTGTACCGGATAAAACTCTGCGCTGGGATATTCCCCTGACCGAAGCTCAGCGGGAATTTGCTGCGCAATACTGCGACGAAGCGCGGCCGATCCTCGTCATCAGTCCGTGCAGTAGCCAGCGTGCGCGCAACTTTCGCAACTGGAGTGCCGAGAACTACGCCGCTGCCGCGCGTCACGCCCAGCAAAAATTCAATTGCAGGGTGATACTGACCGGCGGCCGCTCGGAACTGGAACAGGAGTACGCGACAACGATCCGCCGCCTGGCCGGCGACGATGTTGTCGACCTCGTGGGCAAGACCAGCCTGAAACAACTGCTGGCCCTGATCGAGGTGGCCGCCGGTGTGTTGTGCCCGGATTCAGGCCCGGCGCACTTGGCAACCACCGTCGCCACACCGGTCATCGGCCTCTATGCGACATCGAATCCTCTGCGTACCGGCCCCTATTTCAGCCGTGATCTGTGCGTCAACGCCTACCCGGAAGCGGCCGAGAAGTACCTCGGCAAGCCGGTAGACCAGCTGCGCTGGGGCCAGCGGGTGCGCGATCCCGGCGCCATGGGCCTGATCAGGCTGGCATGGGTCAAGGAAAAGATCGATGCACTGTTTGCCAAAATATAGCAATTTCCAGAAACATCACCGACTTTAAACGACTTTCCTGCTATTTTCCCGGACATTCCAATTGCGGAGCTCGCCGCGAAGGGCGCAAACCGGGCCTGCTGCGCGCCATCGCCGAAAATACTCATTTTCTCGATATTCGCGCTATTTATTAGTATTTCTTGCCAAATTTATGGATTTTAATACCATAGACGCATAGTACAACACAGCCGAAATCGATCATTGCCACGCGAGATCAGCAAATTCAGGAAATAGCGGAATTTGACCGCATGTTTAATCGCTTTCGCGATATTTAGACACGTTATCCGAGCAATTAGCGATGCAACTCCGGCGCGGGCACAACACCACCAGGGGCGCGCTTCTCAGCCGATCACGATTTTCGAAGATAGCAGAGTTTTCCAGCTAATTCGCCACAATACTGCTCAGAACACGCTCTGGAGTAATTTCACGCAAGCACCGCAGGTGCCCGAGCGGGCACTCGCGCTGGAAACAGGGGCTGCAGTCCAGATCGAGGTAATGCAGCGTCTTCTGCGCGGTCAGCGGCGGCGTGAAATGCGGGGACGTCGAGCCGTAAATACCGACCACGTGGGTGCCGACGGCCGCCGCGACGTGCATAAGACCGGAATCGTTGCTGACCGCTGCCGCGCTGGCCGCCAGCAAATCAACAACATCGACGAGTTTGGTGCGGCCGCAAAGGTTTAGTGCCTTGCTGCCGCTGGCTATGGCCTCACCCAATGGCTGCTCTTTGGCCGAACCGAGCACCCAGACGTGGTAGCCGGCGCTGTCCAGGCTGTTCGCCAATGCCGTGAATGACTCCAGCGGCCAGCATTTTGCCGGGCCGTATTCGGCACCGGGCATCATGGCGATTACCGGCCGGTCCAGTTCGAGCCCCAGCTCCGAGTACAGTCGCTGCTGATTTTCCGTATCGACCCGCAATGCCGGCGGCGGAATCTCCGGCAAGGGCTCGTTTCTGTCCAGCCCCAGCGCAAGAAAGCGTTTGACGGTCTGATCCAGCACACTCTTGTCAAACGGGCGGCGGTCATTGATGACGCCATAACGCATTTCGCCGCGGAAGCCGGTGCGGCGGGGTATGCCTGCGAAATACGGTACCAGCGCCGCCTTCATTGACCGGGGCAAGACGATCGCGCGATTGTAGTTCGCCGGCCGCAACCATTGTCCCAGCTGCCAGCGCTGGCTGAACGCCAACTCCCCGTGCGCGAAGGGCAGCACCAGGCGCTTGTGAACTTCGGGCATGCGGGCAATGACGGGTAACGACCATTCGGGGGCCAGCAGGTCAATGAGGCATTCGGGGTCGCGGAACTTCAGCCATTTGAACAACGACTGCGCCATGATCATGTCGCCTACCCAGGACGGACCGACGACGAGTATGCGTGTCTGCCTCAACGTGACGCCAGATCAGGTCGCCAACGCGTCCAGGTAATCACGCACGCCGTGCGCAACATCGCGAAATTCAACATCGCAACCGGCAGCGCGCAATGCGGTCAGATCCGCTTGCGTGTAACTCTGGTATGCACCTTTCAAATGCTCGGGAAACGCGACATAGCGTATCCGGCCACGCCCGTGCCATTTGATGACCGCCTTGGCGACATCGTTGAAACTCTGTGCGCGGCCGGTGCCGGCATTGAACACGCCCGACACATTCCGGTGCTGCAAGAACCACAGGTTTAGCGCTGAAATATCATCGACATAGACAAAATCGCGCTGTTGCTCGCCGTCATCATAACCATCGCAGCCTTCGAACAGGCGAACCTCGTGGTCGTCCTTCAACTGCTGGTTGAAGTGGTAGGCGACACTTGCCATAGCGCCCTTGTGCTGCTCGCGCGGACCGTAGACATTGAAGTAGCGCAAACCGACAACCTGCTGCTGGTCCGTCAGCGACAATCGCCGTACGTACTGATCGAACAACAGTTTGGAATAGCCGTAAACATTCAACGGCCGCTCATTGCCCGGCGACTCCGTGAACTCGGTGGCGTCACCGTAGACTGCTGCGGACGATGCGTAGATCAGCGGCACGCCGAACTCGAGGCAGCGGTGCAAGAGCGTTTTCGAATAGCTGTAATTGTTCTCCATCATGTACTTGCCATCCCACTCGGTCGTGGTCGAACAAGCACCCTGATGCAGAATCGCCGACATGCTTTGCACAAAAGCGGCGTCGGTCTCGACCCGCTGCAGAAACTCGGCGCGATCCATGTAGTCGAGAATCGGCAGATCGGCGATGTTGCGGAATTTATGCCCGTCGCGGAGGTCATCCACAATCAGTACATCGTCAGCGCCTTGCGCTATTAACGAACGTGCGAGGTTGCTGCCGACGAAGCCCGCACCACCGGTCACTACGTGCATTAGCGCTTCGCTCTGCGGTCTGGCGCTGCCAGGAATGCCGGCGCCGTTGTCATCGGGGATCAGTCAGGACGTACTGCGCACCGCAATACGGACACTTGGCCTCGCCCGTGACTGCCACCGGCAGGTAAACCTTGGGGTGCGAGTTCCACAAATACATGCCCGGCATGGGACAGGACAGCGGCAAATCCTTGCGACTGACTTCATAGCGATGTTCTGAATTGGCCGGAATCAAATTCTGCTCGACCGTCCCTGCTTTGGCTGCCACCTGTATCACCTGTGTCGTGCTGGAAGAGGCCGCGATTATAGCAACGCCATTGACCGCGCGGCTAACACCAGTCAAAGGAATCAAGCCAGCAACTCATCCCACAGGGCCGAAACGAACGCCCGCTCGGTCGGAAACGCGTCATTGGCAACCACTGGCGGCTTGCCGTCGAGCAACAAGGTATGCAGACGCAGCCGATAGGCCCGGTAGCTGTCCTGCAGCCTCGCCACGGTTTCCCGGGGCAAACAGCCAGCAGCACCCAGCGTACCCAGCTGGCGGATATTGTCCGGGTAGTGAATGATCGCCGGTTCGCGAGCGGCATTGGCCAGAACCAGGTACTGCACGATGAACTCAATATCGCCGATGCCGCCTTTGCCCTGCTTGAGATCGAAGCCTTGATCGGCCGCACTGTCCAACTGGGCGCGCATCTTTTCACGCATGGCGCGAACATCGTCGCGCAAGCTGTCGCGATTGACCCGGCCTGTCAGTGTGTCTGCACGGATCCGCTCGAATTCGCGCGCGACCCCGGCATGCCCGGCAACAGGGCGGGCGCGCAACAGCGCCTGATGTTCCCAGGTCCAGGCGTTTTCCCTTTGATAGCGTTCAAACGCCTCGACACTGGTGACCAGCAAGCCCGCCCGACCACTGGGGCGCAATCGCGTATCCACATCGTAGAGCGCTCCGGAGCCCGTTTGTATGGTCAGAAAATGCACGAGCCTGCGCGCGAGCCGGACAAAAAACATGCCGTTTTCCACGGCCTTGGCCCCGTTCGTGTGCTGCTCGCTGCCACGCGAATTGTGCAGAAATACGAGATCGAGATCCGAGCCGTACGACAACTCAAAGCCACCAAGCTTGCCGTAAGCGATGACACCGAGCCCGGCTGCGCGGTTGTGGCCATCTTCCACAAAGCGTGGCTCGCCGAAACGTTCAACCAGATCCCGCCAGGCAACAGTCAATGCCTCGGCCAGCACGATCTCAGCCAGGTCGGTCAGTTGATCGCTGACCTTCATGATCGGCAAGTTGCCGGTAAAGTCAGCCGCGGCAATTCGAAACAGTGCCGCCCGCTGGAACTGACCCAGCACCTCGACGCGCCGTTCGCTGTCCACCTCACCAAGGCTCGTCAGTCGCTCGGCAAGGTTTTCGCGCAACGTTGCGGCGTTGTAATCGACTGAATATGGCCGCGGATCCAGCATCTCATCGAGCAACATCGGAAACCGCGCGATTTCCTCGGCGAGGTAAGCGCTTTTTTCACACAGCTCAATGAGGCGTCGCAGAGCCGCTCTGTTTTCGATCAACAGTGCCACGTAAGCGCTGCGCCGCAGAACCCGGGCAACGATATTGAGCAAGCGCCGCAGTGTTTCCGCCACCTGCGCCCGACCGTGCAGCATATCCAGCATCACCGGCAATAGCTGGTTGAGACGCCGGCGGGCCGTAGCATCCGCCTGCAGGGTCGCCCGGTCCTGCAGAAAACGGCACATTTCGGCCGCCAGCACAGCGGGCTCCTCGTAGCCGTGCTGCAGAAACTGCTGCTCCCAACTGTCCGTATCGAGCACCGACTCACAATGTGTTGCGAATCCCGCGCGCAGTTCCGACGCCGCCGTTTCGTGAGCACCGCGAAACGCAACCGCCGTGAAGCGCTCACTGACGAACGTGCGATGCTGCTCGATTTCCGCCTCGAGCGTTCGCCAATCAGGGCGATCCATAGCCAACGCGATCCGCGCCTGATCCGCTTCGTTATCCGGCAAGTCGTGAGTTTGCTGGTCACGCATGGCCTGAATGAAATTTTCCACACGGCGCAGAAAAGCGTACGACTCCAGCAGTCCGTTAACCTCACTGCGCAACAGGTCACGCGTGTCCGCCAACTGACGCAGTGCCTGCTGCAGTTCCCGGCAACGCAGACCGCGAACCTGGCCGCCGCGCACCAGTTGCAGGGATTGCGCAATGAATTCAACCTCACGAATCCCGCCCGGCCCGAGCTTGACGTTGCGGGCCATTTCGCGTCGTTGCACCTCGGCACTGATCATCGCCTTCATGTCGCGCAGCGACTCGAAAATGCCGAAATCGAGATAGCGTCGATACACGAATGGTTCAATCAACTCTTTGTAGAGTGCCGTTACCTCGATATCACTGGTCGCCGGCACTATCACCCGCGACTTTATATACGCGTAGCGCTCCCAGGTGCGACCGTGATTGAGCAGATACGACTCCAGCGCCGCAAAACTGACCACCGGTGGGCCACTGTCGCCGAACGGCCGCAAGCGGGTATCCACCCGGTAAACGAAACCATCCGCCGTCGACTCCTCCAGCAAGGCCACGATCCGCCTGGCCAGCCGCGTGAAATATTCCTGCGCTGACAACGTGCGGGCGCCATCGCTGTCGCCATCGTGCGGGTAAAGGAAAATAACGTCGATATCGGACGAGAAATTAAGTTCGCGGCCCCCGAGCTTGCCCATGGCGAGTATGCACAGAGACACTGGCTGACCGTCGGCGTCCCGCACGTCACCAAACCGTTCGCGCAACTGCCGGCGGGCATAACCTTCGCAGGCCGCTACCAGGTTGTCGGCCAGCGCGGACAATGACGTTAATGTTTCGTCCAGCTCGGCCTTGCCGTGCAGCTCGCGCCACAGGATATGCAGCAAACTTCGATTGCGCAGACTGCGCAGCTGGCGGCCGAACAATGGCTCATCCGCATCCTGTGACAACTCACTCCACGCCAGCTGCGGCGCGGTATCGAGCGCACCACTTGCCGCTTGCTCGGCAAACCAGGCCCAGTGACGGCGCAAGGCGTTCGCCGCATACTCGCTGGTCGCTACCAGTTTCAGCAGTTCGGCAGCGCCGAGTGATGCATTCATTAACGCCGGCAGGGCTGCTGGCTCCTGCTCCTGCATGAGCGTCAGCCACAAGCGGACCGGCGACTGCAGCAGCACAGGCAAGTCGTCGACCAGGTCAGCAAACTGATTTTGCGGTTGCGGTAACATTCGCGAGAGTCTAACCAAATGGAGGACAAGTGTTCAGCGCAATGTACCTCACTCCGAAGTCTGCCGCCGTCGATGTTCTGGCGCGCAGCAATCTCGCAATGTGCCGCTCATGAACGAACACGCGGCGACAGACCGCCGCCGAAGCGCCGGCGAGCGGTGATCGCAACCATGAGCGAGAACAAACAACTGCTGATCGTTTACCACTCGCAATCCGGTTCAACGACGCGCATGGCAGAAGCGGTCGAAACGGGTGCGCGGCACCCTGATATAGACAACGTTGAAGTGCGACGATTGGATGCGCTCGCAGCGGGCGTTGAAGACCTTTTGTGGGCCGACGGTCTGATTCTCGGCACACCCGAAAATTTCGGCTATATGAGCGGCGCACTGAAGCATTTCCTCGACCAGGTCTACTACCCCTGCCAGGACAAAGTCAGTGGCATGCCGTACGCGCTGTTCGTGCGCGCGGGCAATGACGGCAGCGGCGCCATCAAGAGCATCCAGCGAATAGTGTCCGGCCTCAACCTGAAGCAGGTTCATGAGCCAATATTGATGTGCGGTGATTTTGACGAGCAGCAACTACAGGATTGCGAAGAGCTGGGCATGTTGCTCGCTGCTGGCCTGGAAGCGGGGGTCTTCTAGCGAATTGCGCGAGTTTACGCTTTGGATGCGACGTCCTGGCCAAGCAGCTCCTGCATCACGATATCAAGCGGGCGTGGCTTGCCCGTCGCGTGGCCTTGCACGAAGTCGACACCCAGTTTGCGCAGCAGCGTCTTGGTCTTGCTGTTCTCCACGTATTCCGCAACGGTGTCCAGCTCCATAACCTTGGCCACCTGGGTAATAGCGGCCACCATCGACTCCGAAATTCGGTTGTCAGTTATGTCGCGTATAAAGCTGCCATCGATCTTCAGCGTGTCCACATTAAAGTTCTTGAGATACGCGAACGAGCTGAGGCCGGCACCGAAATCATCCAGCGAAAACCGGC
Organism: Woeseia oceani; assembly: GCF_001677435.1. GTDB lineage: Bacteria > Pseudomonadota > Gammaproteobacteria > Steroidobacterales > Woeseiaceae > Woeseia > Woeseia oceani. The sequence goes on along the minus strand of NZ_CP016268.1, from coordinate 705,458 downwards.
AACCGCGCTTGCGCAGCGAATCAATGAACGATTGCGCTTTGCGGCGATTGGCAACCGCGGCAGACTCCGTGACTTCGAAACACAAAGACGCTGCCGGCACGCCGGAGGCATCGATCTCCTCCTCGATGAAACGGCGTATCGCATCGTCGCCAAGCGACTGGCCGGAGAGGTTCACTGAGAAGACCACCCCGGACTCCTCAAGGAAGCCGCTGTGCGGCCGCAAACTGGAAATAGTCGCAGATACCACCCAGCGATCGATCTGCGGCATGAGCTGATAACGCTCCGCCGCCGAGAAAAAGGCACTCGTCGAAATGCACGTACCATCCGTACCGCGCATTCGCAGCAATACTTCGAATCGCGGCGCCACGCCCTTCCGCGACAGGCTGACAATCGGCTGAGCATGCAATTCAAGCTCGTCCGCATCCAGTGACTTCTGAATCTCGGTGACCAGGTTCATATCATCAAAACGGCGAATGATGCTCTGGTTTTGCTGGTCATAAACCTCGATTCGATCGCGCCCATGATCTTTCGCCGAATCGCAGGCGATACGCGCCGCTTTCAAGATCGAGCTTTCATCACTGACTTGTGCGGTGAACGGCGCAATCCCCGCGCTTACGGTTACCTGCAGTGATTTGTCCCCTTTCAGGTAACGTAACTGGTCGCTGCTGCCACACAGGCTCTTCGCGAGCGCCATCGCTTCTTCTTCGCTACTGTGCGTCAACAGGATGGCAAAGTCGTCGCCGGTCAGCCGGGTCGCGATGCCGTTGCGCGGCAGTTGCTCTTCGATTAGCTGACCGAATCGCTTGATTACTTCATCACCGGCTTGCTGGCCGAACGTGTCGTTCACCAACTGCAGATTGTCCAGATCAAAATAGACCATCTGATGGACATCTGTCGGCTTTTCAAGCTGGCCCAGCGACTCGTGAATTTGCGCCTCAAAGCCCGAGCGATTCATCAGGCCGGTCATTACATCGAACGACTGCCTGATCAGGTACTCAACCTTGCGAACGACGTGCGACATGAATCGCATGTTTTCCGCCGTGAAAGACTGGCCATTGACCTTGCCAAGTTGTGCCACGGCGCCTTCTACGTTTCCTGCCGCATCATGCAGGGGACTGAGCATGACCTGAAATCCCTGATCTGCCGGACTCTCATGATTCGATGACGGCGGCACTTCGAAAACGGCCGGCTCATCCTCACCGATCAGCTTCGGGAACAACACGTCGATCAGGTATTTGTCCAGCGACTTGCGGTTAACGTGCTTCCAGCTTGAATGCGTAGCACTGATTCGAATGCGTTTGGCCGGCAATAACAAGACACTGTAGGCGACCCCCAGGTAACGACCGCTCTGGCCAACCAACTGGGCCAGGCCACTATGGCTACGGGACGTTCCGTGTACCTTTTCATCCAACGTGTAGACGAGTTTGAGCTCTTTCTCGACAGCCGCAGATCGCCGCTCGAGAAGGCTCACTCGTTCTTCAAGGTACAAATTCTCGCGGATGACATCGACAACCGGCAGCAGAATCTCCCGGATCAAATTCGGATTGAACCACGATGCCTTACCGGCATTGCGTGAGAAGACAGCGATCAGCACGCCAAGCGCATCAGCGCCGTCGCCGGGCACCGTTAACAATAGAATGGTTCGACCGGATGCCAGCGTACGCCGCAGGAAAGTACTGTCGGGTTCGCGACCGTGCAATATTTCGACGGGCAAATCGGTTACAAAATTGTCCAGCTCGTAGTCGTCTGCGCCGTCGCTGCTCCAAAAGCAGGCTCTGGATACGTCGTAGAAAGCAAAGCAGGTAGCGCGCGGCACCAAAGAGTGCAAGAGACCCTTTACCTTGCCGATGCTCCGCCGGCTGGCGATACGGTGCACTTCTGCCGTCATTGTCGTTGGCGCTCCGAAGTCGCATTCCGGCCGAAACGGCCAGCGCGAATTCAATAGATAGTGCCATGCGCGCTGTCCCTGTCACTGTGACTGGCGTCTCAGGCAAACTGCAGATTCAGGCGTTTTTGCCGGGTTTTATACAAAAATGCGGCCTGTGCACGGCCAAACGCGGAGCCGTGCAGGTACACGGCTCCGCGAAAGCATCAGCCTAACGTTGCCAGCCAGGCATCATCGGACCCTTCGTTGACGCCTTCAAACAGGGGCGTACTCAGATAACGCTCGCCAGTATCGGGCAGCATTGCCAGCAACACGGAACCCTGCTCCGCTTGCTCCGCTACAGCCAGCGCAGCTGCCAGCGTGGCACCGGACGAGATACCCGCAAAAATGCCTTCCTTTGCCGCCAACTCACGAGAAACCCGTATGGCGTCATCATCACTGACCGGAACCAGCTCGTCATAGATTTGCCGATTCAGCACGTCAGGAATGAAATCCGGCGTCCAGCCCTGAATCTTGTGCGGCTGCCATTCCTTGCCGGCCAGCAGTGACGCACCGGCGGGTTCGGTCGCGACGATGCGGACAGAAGGTCGGGCAGCCTTCAGCACTTCACCAGCGCCTGTCATTGTGCCGCCTGTGCCGTAGCCGCTCACCCAGTAATCGAGGCGACGACCGGCGAAGTCCCTGAGGATCTCGGGGCCGGTCGTTTGCCGGTGGTACTCAGGGTTCGCCGGGTTCTCGAACTGCCGGGCCAGGAACCAGCCATGCTGTTTCGCCAACTCTTCCGCCTTGCGCACCATGCCTGTGCCGCGCTCCGCCGCGGGCGTCAGAATGACCTTGGCGCCGAGACCGCGCATGATCTTGCGCCGCTCAACCGAGAATGACTCCGCCATGACCGCAACGAACGGGTAACCGCGCGCCGCACACACCATAGCCAGTGCAATGCCGGTATTGCCTGAGGTCGCCTCGACGACTGTTTGTCCCGGCTGCAGCTCACCGCGTTGTTCCGCATCGTTGATAATCGCAAACGCGAGCCGGTCTTTAACCGACGCCATAGGGTTGAACGATTCAACTTTAACGTAAAGCTCGACACCCGTTGGGCCCATGCGATTGAGCCGGATTACCGGCGTGTTGCCGATCGTGTCCAGAATATTGTCGTAAATCATGCTGAAAACCCCATAGTTCGTATGTCCTGGTGAATGCTGATGCGCCACCGGCGATCAGTGACAAAGCAGTGCGGATAGTAGCCTTGCTCGCTCGCTCTGAAAGCAAACTTTTTGTTTTGTGGCGATAACCCAACAGAATATCGGGACAAATAACAGAATAGTCTAAAGAATAGCTGAAACTGCCGGATTTTTAGCCGAACTCACTGAAACGTTCCATCCCTATTGCGGTCTATTTTTGTCAACCTGTGGCAAATAACCCAATCATCGAGAATGAAACTACAACAACTAAAGTACCTTCTCGCTATCGTCGACAATGGCCTCAACATCACCGCGGCCGCCGAACGCTTGTATACGTCACAGCCCGGCGTGAGCAAGCAACTCAAGTTGCTTGAGGAAGAGCTCGGCATGCAACTTTTTGTTCGCAAGGGCAAGAGCCTCAGCAGCATCACCCTGGCTGGCCACCAGGTAGTAAGCCGGGCCCGGCTGATTATGAAAGAGGTGGAAAGCATCCGCACGGTCACCTCCAGCCTGTACTGCGATGACGACAACAGCCACTATTCGAGCCGCGCACCGCAATCGCAGTTACGGTAATACAGCACAGCGTTGTGCGCCTCTTTGCAAATGCTCAGTAGATTCGAATACCGCCATGCCGTTTGCGGCTGCGATAGTCGGTCCACCAGAGGCCACCGAGAAAACCCGCCAGCAAACAAACCAGCAAAGCTCCACTAACCCAGGTTAACGGCAAGCTGTACTTGTATTTGCTGAAACGCGCTACGTACTCTTCGTTCTGCTCGGTCAATTCGTCAAGTTGTTGCCGGGTCTGCGCCAACGAAGCCGAACTCTCGTCCAGACTTTTTTCCAGTGATGCAATCGTTGCTGCTGGTTGTGCAAATGAGGCCTGCAATCGCGTCAGCTCTTCCTGTAAACGACCCGACTCAGCCTGCGCTTCATTGACGATCAGTTTTGCCGGTTTGTCCGAGACCAGATAGGCCGCCTTTACATAGCCGACCGTCCCGTCGGGCAAACGAACATTGGCGTAATTACGGTCTCTGCTGATGATCTCCAGCTCCTGGCCGCTTTCAAGCGTACGGAATGCTCGATCACTCGTATCCGCCGCCCTGTGCAATCCCAGTCGTAGCTGGTCAGTAATGTAGGCGGTCTCCGCGAGTGCTGTGAGCGGGCAGAGTGCCAGCAATAACAAACAAGTTAGCAAACGCATTGTTCTGTCTCCGTGACCTGCACGTGGAAATATAGTCGGCGGTAGCCACTCCACGGTAATGCCGCGCAGTGTACTAGAAGCAAATGCAACATTCCCGATCGCGCAGGTCAGGCTTTCGCACCAACGGGGCTGGCGGCATTGGCATCGCACGCCTGACCAGCGGCGCAAGACGTCCGGTGGCAGCCGGACAAACGGCGGCCTGCTGCTATTTCTGCCGCACCCAGCGCAGCACGGCGTCCTGGACTTCTTCCCCGGTACCGCGGTGGCTGTCGGTGTGGTTCAGCATGACAACGACGGCGTAGCGATTACCGGACTGCCCCTGCAGGTAACCGGCGATCGAACTCACGTGATCCAGCGAGCCGGTCTTCATGTGCGCGACTCCCTGCAGCGACTCGTCCCTAAACCGCCGGGACAAAGTGCCGTCCAATCCGGACAGGGACAGTGAAGAAAGGTATTCGGGCATGTATCGGCTGGAGAACGCGTAGTCGAGTAAGTCCCCCATGCTTCGGGCGCTGAGGCTTGCGGTCCGCGATAAACCGGAACCGTTGTCCAGCATCAGGTCTGTGATCTGCAGGTGGCGCTCAGCCATCCAGTTGCTGACCACGCGACGGCCATTCTCTTCGGTACCGGGAGCACCGTATTCTTCGGCAGCGAGCGTGTACAACAACTGCCGCGCCATCACGTTATTGCTGTGCTTGTTTACCTTGCTGATCACCTCAACCAGCGGCAAGGAATCAAACACCAGGTCCGGCTCGAGGCCCTCAGGTACCGGCACGTTCTTCCAGCCTCCCAGCAGCTCGCCGCCCGATTCTTCCCAGATAGACTTGAACAAACCGTAGGCATACGCATTGTGGCTCAGCGCGGTACGGCCCATCGAGTACTGGCGGCACCGCTCCGGAAACCGCCCGCTGAACGTAAAGCGATCGTAATTTTCGTTCGGCTGTATCGCGATACCACGCTGATAGCCGTTACAGGCTCCCGGCGCCAGGGACAGGCGATTGATGACGTGCACATTTTCAAGTGGTGGTTCGAGTTCGATTTCAACACCCGTGCCATCCAGTTTCGGTGTGAACAGGTACCGCACAACCTTGTAGTTCGCCATCAAGGCGTTGGGCGCTACGTTGTATGCCCGCAGCGGCTCGCGATCAAAGGCGGCAGGATCGTATACGCCAACGTCGAACCATGAATCGTCCAGCAACAAATCACCGGTAATTCGGTGTATACCGATTTGCCGCAGACGCCGTTGCAACTGCCAGATGCGCTCCGTAACGAGATACGGATCACCGTAGCCTTTCAGGTGCAAATCACCGTGCAAGGTCTTGTCACGGACCTCGCCACGCACGAACAATTCGGTGCGCCATTTATAGGTTGGACCCAGCTTGTCGAGCGCGACCAGCGTTGTTACCAGCTTCATTATCGACGCGGGCGTGCGAGGTTGATCAGCGTTCCACTCAAGCTCGATACCGCCGCGGCTCAGATTCTCGACATAAATGCTGAGACTGTCCTGTGGGATACCTCGGTGACTGAGTACATTCTGTACACGGGCCGGCAGCTTGCTTTCAACGTCAGCGATCACCGCTTGCGGCATAGCGGCCAGCGCCGCCAGAACAATGGCAAACTTCACTCGTTTCTCTCTGTAGGTTTAATAGCGGTTTGGCGGGTTTACCACCCTCTCAGTGCGGCTTTTTTATACCCAGTGCTTTCATTCTGTCCGCAAGTGTCGTTGGCCTGATACCCAGCAGCTCCGCGGCTCCCCGTTTTCCGGAAACCCGCCACTCGGTCTTGCGCAGCGCCTTGATCAGGTTGTCCTTTTGCAATTGCCGTATTTCTTCTTCGGTCAGCACAGTGTCCGCATCTACCGGTGCACTCGCAACAAGTGGCGCGTTAGCAGTAACATTGGCCTCCGGCAATGACAAATCGAGACGCAACACATTGCCCTGCGAAAGTATCACGGCCCGCTCGATAACGTTCTTCAATTCGCGAACGTTACCGGGCCAAGGGTAACTTCGTATGACCTCTACCTGATGCCGCGTCAGGGTCAATGGCTCACGACCGAAATCCTGACAGGTTTGCTCGAGAAAGTGTTGTGCCAGGTGCACTACGTCCTGCTCACGGCGACGTAGTGGTGGCACCTCGATCGGGAACACACTGAGCCGGTAAAAAAGATCCTCACGAAACTCACCTTCGACAACAAGCTTTTCAAGATCGCGGTTGGTAGCCGCAATCACCCGCACGTCCACTGTGCGGGTAACATCATCGCCCACCCGTTCGAACTCGCTTTCCTGCAGAACCCGCAACAATTTGCCCTGCAACTCGTAGGGGATTTCGCCCACTTCGTCGAGGAATATCGTGCCCCCGTCGGCGAGCTGAAAGCGACCCACCCGATCACGATGGGCGCCGGTGAACGCGCCTTTTACGTGGCCGAAGAACTCACTTTCGAACAAGTCTTTGGGTATCGAGGCACAGTTGACTTTGACGAGGGAACCCGCTGAACGCGGGCTGCGGGCGTGAATGGCACGAGCAATCAGCTCTTTGCCCACACCCGATTCACCCAGTATCAATACGCTGGCGGGCGTCTGCGCAACGGCTTCGACCTGGCGCAACATGTGCTTCAGCGCCGGACTCTGACCAACGATCCGGCCAAAATTCATAGCGACGCTGACCTCTTCCCGGAGGTAGTCGCGCTCGCGCTCCAGTTCCTCGCGCAGTCGCGCGTTCTCTGCCAGCGTATCGCGCAACGCCCTTTCCGCCCGGTTGCGCTCGGTGACATCTTTGGACGCAACCAGCATGCGCTGCACCTTGCCGGACGCCCCGCGTTCGGAGGTCGCAGACATGACCAGATCCAGAACCTGGCCACTCTTGGTGACCATCTGGCGTGCTTCATTGGTGAATTCGCCGCCGCTGATCAGTTCCTTCAGCTTGCCGGTGGTCAGCCGCTCCTGATCTTCTTTACTGTAGAAATCCTTGATCGACCGCCCGACCACTTCTTCCCGCGTGTAACCCATCTTCTTGAGCCAGTGGTCGGTCACCGTAACCACACAGCCCTCGGCGTCCACCGAGTGCAACATGGCCGGCGTTGAACGGTACAACTGTCGGTACTTCAGATTGGCCCGCGCCTGCACGTCGAGTTCCGTGTAGGTAGCGATGGTGTGCAACACCGCACCATCGGGATCGTGCTCAACAATTGAACTCGTCATGCAATTGACGATCTCGCCATCGTGCGCAACGAACGAAATCGGCTTGTTTTCGAGCTTTCCGGTGCGCCGCAGGATCGGCAGAAACTCGTGCTGAATTCTTTCGGCACTTTCTTCCGTCACGTAGCGCACCGGCCGCTGCCCGATCATGTCTTCGCGGCGGTAGCCGAGGCGCTTCAGAAAGGCGTCGTTAACGTCCAGGTAGCGGCCATCCTCGCCAATCGAGGTCGCCATGCCCGGCGCTTTGCGAAACAGCCATTGATAGTCGTCAGTTACGGTCATGCGGGCATGATATACGAAATTCCGTAAATGTCATTACGAATTTCCGTGATTAACGAAATTCCGTAACGAGTGATTTTTTCATAAGTCATTGATAAATAACGAATCACAAACTTGGCACGGTCCGTGCATTACTAGGCCTGAACAACAACTTTTTATTTTCCTCCGGTACTTGAATGGACTTGCTCCGGGGGACTGCAAAGGAAGCAACCATGAACAGCAAATTGGGCACGATCGTCTCTACGTCCCTGATGCTCGCAGGAATTACGCTCTGGTCCGTCAGTGTACTGGCCGCAGACAACGTAAGCAGCCTGCCTGCCTCAGCAGCGCAGAAAGATACCCGCGAACTGGCAGCTGATGCCAATCGCGCAGCAGCAAATGATGCGGTAACCCGTATCAACGCGGCAAACCGGCTCGATCTCGATATCGAACTGATTGGCCGTACCGCGGTAAAAATTGCAGGTAACTGATCAGCAACTGATCGGTAATCAAGCAACGGGTTTCGGTGGCAATACCGCGACTCCGGCACCTCTCCCCCCCCCCAGAGTGTCGGAACGCGTGCCCCCGGAATCCAACGCCAGTCAGGAGGCTGGCGAATACGGGCCAGGACGGTCCGGCGGCATAACCCCCCTTCTTGCCGCGAACACTGGGGAGCCAGAGACCAGACCCGCAAGGTCTGCGCGCCGGCGCATCAAGCACGGCACTCTGGCTCCCTTCTTTTTTTCCGATAATTCGAAACCGACGAAAGCGGCTACAACTTGTCCGCCACTGACCGGCGGCGCATATCAGCCTGTTTGCCACGCACGCGGGATGCCTGCTCACTGATTTTCTGTCGAATTTTGGCCAGCCAGCGGCGTGCCCAGGCAAACTCCAGACCAAGGATCCCGAGGCCGATTGGAATAACCACGAATGCCGGACCCGGCGTTACCAGCATGATCACACCCGCCAGAAAGACGGTACCGCCAATTACCGCGATCACTATGCGCTTCGCATAGCGATAAGGAACTTCGTAGAGAGACTTCATAAGCGCCGCCAAACCCGAGCTAAATCGTAATATCAAGCGTTGCCGGCATTTGCCCGACAATCGACGCTTGTGTTTTTTTACTGCCGTATCGTAGCCTTGGACTGATGAAAAACCGAATGTTCCTTCTTACCCCCGTCCTGTTACCCATTCTGGCCGCCGCCGAGACGCCGCATGCACTGAGCGTCAGCGCCGACACGCCGGTGGTTAAAGTTGCTTTGCGTGAGCCGGGCCGCAGCTTTCTCACCCTGCCGAAGCTTGATTACACGTTTTCGCTGCAGCCGGCCTGCGCGGACAATTGGGTCGCGGGCGGCCTGTCGCTAAGCATTGCCGACAGCCGACTCAACATAGACCCCACGTCGCTCAGCCAATCACAGACATCTTTGGACGCCAAGCTTTCGGTGCCAGCCAATCAACTTGCACCGATTCCTTTGTCCGGCTTTTGTGAGGCAACGGCGTTGGCGGAAGAGGCCGAAGCCAAGACCGAAAACGACCATTCAGGCAACGTCGCCGCTCAACGCCTGACGATTGCGGCCGCATTATCAGCACATGCGGCCCTGCTCTGCGTATCCGGTGAACAACAGCAACGTATTACTTATGTATCGCGCTCGCTGGATATTGACCTTGTTTGTGACCCGCAAGCCGGCAGCAGCGGGCCCTGAGGACGACTAAGTACCACCTGCACCCAGGTTGCTGCGCAGAAACTCGACCACGAGGCCCCACGCCTCGTGCGCCGACTCTGCGTCATAGTTGTTGCCGGTAGGGTTGGCAAAAGCGTGCCCGACCCCGTCGAAAATGCGGATATCGTAGTCCTTGCGCAGACGTTCGAGCGCCGCCTCGAATTCGCGCACTGATTCGACCCGTATACCACTGTCGTCGGCGGCAAAAATCCCCAGCAGCGGCACATTCAAAGGCCGCAGTCGCTCTTCATCGTTAGTCACTTGTCCGTAGTAGATAACCGCGGCATCAAGCTCGTCTGGAAACAACAGCGCCGTATTCAGCGACCAGCTTCCGCCGAAACACCAACCCAATGAACCGATGCGCGGCGCGCCGGCGGTATTCTTCACAAAGTCATAGGCCTGCCGCAGATTCTCGTTCGCGGGTTCAGGGTTCTCCACAACACGCATCATCAGCTCGCGTGCCTCAGCCGGTGTCGCGGCCGACTTACCACCGAACAGATCAACGGCGAGAACTATGTAACCTTCGGCCGCAATTCTGTCGGCCATCGCCTCGACACCTTCGTTCAACCCCCACCACTCGTGAATGACGATAACGGCGGGCAGCGGCTCAACCATATCCGCGGGAAACACAAAATGACCGTACACCAGCTCCTCGTTGACCTCGGCATACGGTAAACGCTCGGTAACGACGGCACGCTCAAGTGCAATGTCGGCAGCAGGGCTGGGTGTCGCAGTGTCGTTGGCATGTTCCCGGGACATTGCGTCGACATTATTACGCGCAGCCTCTTCCTGACTCTCGGTACCGCCGCCGCACGCAGCAAGCCCCAGCAGCGCAAACCAGGCCAGTAGGGCTATCGCAAGTCGCTTGCCAAACATACTCATTCACTTCTCCACAATACTGCTGGCGGCGGGCGCCGGACTGTCGCTGTGGGCGCTAGTGTAATCGAAAATCGCGGGCCGTCGCACTCCGGCCCTTTACCAGTCGTCTTCGTCCTCCCATTCGCGCAGCTTGCTCTTGTCGACTTTCTCCCACAGCTCACGACTCCGCCGCATGTGCTGCAGCACTTTGGCCAGAACGTAAATCACGACCAGCAGAACGATACCAAGCGCAATCCATACTCCGTCATCCATCTCCGACCCTCCTTGCAGGCATTACTGAACGCTGGCCTGTCGTTGACAATCAACGACGATCGGTTAGCATCCGGCGAGTAAGTTCAAACAACCACCACGTTCTGCCCATCGAGCCACCGATGAAGATCATTGCACACACAATGCTGACCGCTGTCATCGTCTGGCAAGATCGTGCTGCCGTACTGCTGGCCACTACCGCAACAGTATTCGACGCGCACCGCCACGCACCTACCGCGTAGCCCGAATCGTCTTTCCTGAAAACGTTTCCGGTCACGCATCTCCGGAATCCATAGTTGTGCCTGTCAATTACAGGTCGGGCAACAAAGCAGGGCAAGAACAATAATGACTTACGCCAATAGCAATAACGAACTAACACTGAGGCAACGAACGTTCGCCTTCGTGCGTGCCGCGCTGGCAGACAATGAAACAGATTTTACCCGTGGACCGGTTGCTCGCTCACTCGGCTTGCTTGCTTTTCCCATGATGCTGGAAATGTCCATGGAAGCGATTTTCGCTGTTGTGGACATTGCATTCGTGTCGCAACTCGGCACCGCTGCGGTTGCTGCCGTTGGACTCACTGAAGCGCTGGTTACCGTGTTGTACGCCGTTGCCATAGGCCTCGGCATGGGCGTCACGGCAATGGTATCCCGGCGCATAGGAGCGAAGCGCCCTGACTCTGCCGCACAGGTCACCGGCCAGGCTATTTGGGTCGGACTGATCCTGTCCGCATTGATTGGGCTTGCAGGCAGTTACTACGCGCGTGATCTGCTGGCTCTGATGGGCGCAGAAGCCGAGGTCATCACGACGGGTGGCGGCTATACCGTCATTCTGCTTGGCGGCTCGGGAAGCATCCTGTTCCTGTTCCTGCTGAATGCGGCGTTTCGCGGCGCCGGGGATGCGCCGGTCGCACTGCGCGCACTGGCCATTGCCAATGCCGTCAACATCCTGCTCGATCCCTGCCTGATTTTCGGCTGGGGCCCGTTTCCCGAACTGGGTGTCAGTGGCGCTGCCATCGCAACGACGATCGGACGCAGTTGCGGCGTGGTGTACCTCGGCTGGTATTTGCTGAACAGTAAGGGCCGGCTCCGCTTCCAACTGCGTCACTTGCGAATTGCGCCACAAGTAATTGGCCGCATGCTGTCGATCTCAGTCGGAGGTATCGGCCAGTTTCTGATAACCACATCGAGCTGGATAATCGTCATGCGCATCGTCGCGATCTACGGCAGTGCGCCGGTGGCTGCCTACACCATTGCCCTGCGCCTTATCGAGTTCGCGATTCTGCCTGCCTGGGGGCTCGGCAATGCCGCCGCCACGCTGGTCGGCCAGAACCTCGGCGCGGCCAAACCCGACCGGGCGGAGCAATCCGTGTGGACGGCCGCCCGCTATAACGCCGGCTTCCTCACGATTCTGGGCATACTGCTGCTGGTGTTTGCTCCCTACATCGTACAGTGGTTCTCGGATGATCCCGAGATACTGCATTACGGCACGAATTGCCTGCGCATCATGGGCATCGGCTATCCGATGTATGCCGTCGGCATGATCATCATCCAGGCATTGAATGGTGCCGGCGATACCCGAACACCGTCGGCACTGAATTTCGTCTGCTTCTGGGCTATCCAGATTCCGCTCGCGTATTGGCTGGCAACGATGGCGGGTTTCGGACCGAACGGCGTGTTTCTGTCCATCGTGATCAGCGAATCATTATTAACCGTGTTGGCCGTCATTCTTTTTCGGCGCGGAAAATGGCGCTTGCAGAAGGCCTGATTGACAACGTTCGCAGAACACTAGACGACGCTGGCGCGCCCAATCGCTCTCAAGCAAAAACAGCGGTGCACTTTGCGCGAGCGGACTGGTACGCTGCGCCCGTGACACGCCTTGCGTGCTGCACTCGCTCGCCGACACTGGATGACCGGGCGCATGCCGCGAAAAATCCTGAACAACCGAACACCACCGCCCGAACCATGACGAAACCAACGAACGACGAACTGCCCTTAATCGAGATTCAGAATGCAACGGTCTGGCGCGGAGATACCCGCGTTTTCAAGAACCTCAATCTGACCATCCCGCAACACCAGCAAGTCGCCATACTCGGGCCGAACGGCTCGGGCAAGACGACCCTGCTGAAACTCGTCAACCGTGCGATTTATCCGGTCGTCAGCGCGGACTCCTCAGTGCGAATACTGGGGCGGGATACCTGGAACGTCTGGGAATTGCGCGCGCAGATCGGGCTGGTCTCGCACGATCTGCAGACCCGCTACACGGCAACGACGAGCGGCCTGCACGTGGTCGTTTCCGGGTTTCATTCCAGTGTCGGCGTACACGGTATGGTCGCCAGACGGTTGCGTCCCGAGCAACTGGACAGGGCACGCGCCGTCATGGCCGAACTGGGGGTTGAAGCCCTGGTGGATACTCCGCTCAAACGAATGTCCACCGGGCAGCAACGCCGCTGCCTGCTGGCACGCGCACTGGTCCATGACCCGCAGACACTGATACTCGATGAACCCACTGCCGGACTCGATCTCGCTGCAAGCTTCGACTATCTCGCGAGAATCCGCAGGCTCGTCGACGCTGGCAAGAACATCGTGATGGCGACCCACGCGATACACGAAATCCCACCGTCAGTCAGCCGGGTCATCCTGCTGCGCGACGGCCAGATCGTGGCCGACGGCAGTCGTGAGGCCGTACTGACGGCTAGCAACCTGCAGGCCGCCTTTGTTGTCCCAATGCGGGTCGCGCGAGTGGATGACTACTTTCTGGCTTATCCGCCAAATGACAACTCCCTGCCAGACCAGGCCTGATTCCTGGCCGCAGCCGCCCTCCAGAACCAAAACGTGACCTGTTACGCCGACTTTCGCACCCTGCCAGACTACGCTATGACCATGCCTTCAAGACTCTTGCAACGCCTGACCACCGCCGCAACTATGCTGGCGCTGCCATTAGCTGCCAGCGCGGCAGCGGCCGAGGACGTTGACACCGGCCTGCAAGGCAGCGGCTTCACACTGGCGTTACTGTGTGCCGGTGCAGCAATAGTCGTGGCCTTGTTGGTTCGCAACCGGGCAGCCCCGCTGCTGCAGTCTGCCAATCGCTGGCTGGGTGGCCGCCGGGTAAAAAACGCCATTCGCAGTGGTCGCTTTGAACGCCTCGATAACTTCATTCTGCCGGGCACCTGCGACGGACTGAACCGGATCGACCACGCCGTACTCACCTCCGGCGCCATCATTTGCATCAGGGCGAAAAGTTGCAACGGCACGGTTTTCGGCGCAGCACGAGATCCGCAGTGGACCAACGTTGACGGTGTTGAGCGGCGCCGATTCCTCAACCCACTGATACAGAACGCGGGCCGTGTGCGTGCCCTGCAGGAAATTGTCGGCGACATGCCAGTCGTCAACCTTGTGGTGTTCAGCGGCGATGTGCAGGTACCGACCGCTCCGGCCGAAAATGTCATTCATGTCTCCGCATTGCGCGCCTGGCTTTTGCGATTCCAGGAAAACAGTCAAAGCGCAGCAGACCCTGAGGCTGCCTGGCTCAGTTTGCGCGCGGCCGCCCGGACGGATGCCGCATCCCGCAAGGATTTCGAGTCACAGCTCAGCTTCGGTTAGCCGCTCGCTCCGCGTTTGCAGTGATTTCGCTATACTCCGCGCTTCGCAAGCTGCCCGGAAGTCACGATGGATGCATCACCCACCGCTCTGATCGCCTCTCCTGCCGGTGTTCTTGCTGTTTTGTGTGCTGTCGCCGCGTTCTGGTTTGCGTTCGAACAGAAGAGTCAGCTGAAGCTGTTCATTTACGTTCCACCGCTACTCTTTATCTACGCGACACCCGTCTTCCTCAATAATCTTGACGTCATACCGCATGACTCTCCGGTATACGGCGGTCTCAGCGATTTTGTACTTCCCGCGTTCATTGTCCTGATGCTGATCAAGGTCGATGTCCCGGCCGCAATTCGCATCATGGGCAAAGGTGTGCTGGTTATGTTGATGGGTACGGTTGGCGTCATGGTGGGCGCGGTCGTTTCCTTCATGATTGTGCATCGTTGGCTGGACGCCGATGCGTGGAAGGGCTTTGGTGCACTGGCTGGCAGCTGGATAGGTGGCACCGGCAATATGGCAGCTACGGCCGAAATGCTGGGCACTCCGCCAGAACAATTCGGCCTTGCCGTACTGGCAGACAACGTCATCTACATCGTTTGGCTACCCATCCTGCTGGCTTCCAAGAATTTTGCCGATCGTTTCAACCGCTGGTCCAAAGTTCCGGAAGAAAGACTGCGTGAAATGGACCGGGCATCGGCCGCCGCGTTCACTGACGAAGCAACGCCGGAGATGCGTGACTACATTTATCTGGCGGCCATTGCGCTTGGGGTCACCTGGGTTTCCGGCGCCGCCGCTGACTTACTGTATGCATGGACCAGCACCTCGCACCCGCAACTCGCCGGCATGCTGACTCATTCGACATGGCGCATACTGCTCATTACAAGCATTTCGCTGCTGTTGTCGACCACGCCTGTCTCCCGTTTGCCGAACTCAACCGCAATGGGTACGGCGATGATCTATGTTTTTGTCGCCGGGATGGGTGCACGTGCGTCTATCGAAGGATTCGCACAAGCGCCCGCATTCCTGCTCGGCGCATTTATCTGGATATTTATTCATGGCGCATTTTGCTTACTCGGCGCCAGAGTCTTCAGTGTTGACGTGCACAGCGCTGCGATTGCATCGGCGGCCAATATCGGTGCCGCTGCCTCCGCACCAATTGTCGCGGCCTTCCACCGGCCCAGCCTCGTGCCCGTGTCCATACTGATGGCCTTGATTGGCTACGCACTTGGCAATTATCTCGCACCATTGACGGCGCACCTGGCACGAATGGCGGTGGGCCTGCCCGCCTGAACGACGAGCACGCTCTCCCGCACGGCGCTACTGGTGCTAGAGTTCGCGAATGGAAATTCTGTCGCGCGCTCTGCGCACACTCATCATCGTAGTGCTGGTCGCTCTGGTTACCGGTTGCGGCGCACTCGCGTGGCTTTGGCAAACGCGCGCATCGCCCGCAGACATGCCATTAGCCGTCGCTACCCCGGCTACCAACAGTACCGATAAAGTCACGATGACCTGGCTGGGCATAACGACATTGCTGTTCGACGATGGCGAAACACAGATCATTACTGACGCGACATTTTCCCGTCATTCACTATTGGATATCGTGTTGTTTCGTCCGTTGGAGTCGGATATTGCCCGCATCAATTTCGCGCTGGACGAATACGGCATTGATCGGCTGGCTGCGATCATTCCTTTGCATTCACACTTTGATCACGCAATCGATGCGGGCCACGTTGCAAACAGAACGGGTGCAATGATACTCGGTTCGGAATCAACCGCTAACATTGCGCGCGGCAGCAAGGTACCGGTCGATCAATACCAGACGCTGCAATTCGGCGAGTCCCGGTACTTCGGAAAATTCACCGTCACGCTGCTCGAATCGCGGCATGTCGCACAACTCCCGAACGATGGCTATTTCTTCCCCGGGCATATCGACAGCCCGCTACAACAACCAGCGCCGGTGAACGCATGGCAAGGCGGTGCGGTTTACTCAGTGCTTATCAGCCACCCTGACGGTACCGTGCTGATCAAGGGCAGTGCCGGCTTTCTGCCGGGCGAACTTGAACAACGCCAGGCCGACGTTGCCGTAGTCAGTATCGCCGGTCTGGAACGTCTGGGTCGTGACTACACTGATGACTACTGGCGCGAAATTATTGCGGCAAGCGGCGCCCGGCGGGTTTATGCCGTACACCACGACGACTTTACCCAACCGCCAGGTCAACTCGCGTTGTTTCCCGACATTGTGGACGACGTGGTTAGCAGCAGCTCGTGGCTCAGGGATATCGCGACTTTGCAGGAGCCGCCTGTCGAAGTACTGCTACCCCCTTTGGGCCAGCCAGCAATATTGTTCTGAGCAACTGCGCGCTACCAGGCCTGCATCAGAACGCGGAGCTCGGCGGGTGAACGCAACAACGCCTCTTTGCGCGCCTTGCTCAATCGTTTGATGCGATGCTCAACGCGACTGGCATGGCTACGGTCGCTGACCTCACCCGCAAACACCAGGGCCAACGGGCCGCGACCACGCAGGTACTTGGCACCGCGGTCCGAGTGACGGTGCTCATCCAGGCGACGCCCGACGTCGGTTGCGATTCCCGTGTACAGACTCCCGTCCGCGCAACGCACGACGTACACATTCCAGCTCTTGGCTATCTCGTCAACGGCCGCCATGAAACGACCCGCTTACAGAGTGCACTAACCGCGAAATGCCCGGTCCGGCGTTTACCGTACTGACAATGCAGGCGCTGGATGCGCCTGCTGGCTCAGCGATCAAGACTGTGAACGGCAAGGATCTGGCAATGAAGCTGCCAAGCGCGTGATTACAGCGAAGGGCGAACACGTCGAAAGTTCAGGCGTTGCCACCCGCAAGACATTCACCAAGGACCCGAAAGGCCCCGGCTTCAACACTTGCTTTGTTGGCCGCAGTACCTTCGTAGGTCAACACGATTTGCTGTTCGCCATTCAGTTCAGCGGCCGGCTCATTCAACAACAGCGTTAACATGTTGTCGCTCATTCTTGCTTCACGCACAAGATCATGGCCGGAGAATTGCTGTTCATTGATCTCGATATACAGCGAGTGCGGAAGGTCGTCGTTCTCACAACGCATCAACAACAGGTAATCATCGATTTCACCCTGCTCTGACGTGCGAGCGAAGAACAGCATCATCGCGTCGTCCCGCACATCGAATGCGACGGTGTCATAGCTGCGCGTAGTTTGCATCAGACGCCCCGGTTCTCATTGAAAGAAGATTGTACGCTAACTCGCCGAAGCCTGCCGAAGCGCGCCGTTGGTGCAGCTCGTCAGTTATCGGCGCAAGCGTTCGCGCGCAAGTTATCGATGCGTTCATCTTTATCGGACCATACACCGCCCAGCCATTGGTGAAAATTCCGCCTGTATTCGCGGTCATTGACGTAATCACCGTCAATCATCCAGTCATCGACGTCACGTAGCTGGATATCGACAACAACATGATCCAGCTCGCCGCAGACCATACCCCAGAAATCGGGCGCGCCAGACGGGTAGACAACGGTCACATCGACAATGCCGGAAAACATATCACCCATTGAAGACAACGCCAGCGCCATGCCACCCGCACGCGGCGCCAACAGATTGCGATAAGGCGAACCACGTCGTTCACGCTTCTCCTCACTGAATCGCGTACCTTCAATAAAATTAATCACTGACGTAGGTGTGTGGCGGAATTTCTGGCAGGCCCGCCGCGTGGCCTCAAGGTCACTGCCTTTCTTTTCAGGGTGCTTTGCGAGATAGGACTTCGAATGACGCTGCATGAATGGCATGTCCAATGCCCAGAACCCGAGACCCAACAATGGAAACCACACGAGTTGTTTCTTGATAAAAAACTTCAGCAGGGGCACTCGTCGGTTGAAGACCGTTTGCAGCGCGACGATGTCGACCCAGGACTGGTGATTCACGATCAGCAGGTACCAATCGTCACGTCGCAACAGCTCGAGACCGTTGACGTCCCAGCGCGTGTTGCTGACCAATCGGAGCAACAGCGCATTGCCAGCAACCCAGTTCTCAGCCAGGTACATCAACCAGCGCGTGAGGATCCGCCGCGGCCCGGCGAGCGGCAACAGCAGCTTCACGACGGCCAGTAGCAATAGCGGAATAATCCACACCACCGTATTCAGGGTCATGCCGCTGAATACCAGCAACCCTTTCAAATTTCGCAGAAATTTCCTGATCAAACTGCTTTACAGCCTCGTGCCTCACATACCGGTGCGCCATTCTAGCCCGAATTTGCTGTCAGCATGACGACGGCAGTGCTCAGCCGGCATTTGCCGCCATCCGGGGCTTGGCGTACTGTTTGACATCAGAATCGCTTTGTTTCCCCGGGTGAACACTTTACCAATCACACAAAGGCTGAAGGCATGCTGACACTCACCATCAATGGCGAAGTGCACGAACTCGATGTCGACCCCGCCACGCCGCTGCTGTGGGTTATTCGCGAGCAGCTGGCACTGACCGGCACGAAATTCGGTTGCGGCATAGCGCAATGCGGCGCCTGTACCGTGCATTTGAATGGCGCGCCTGTTCGCTCTTGCGTCACCCCGGTGACCGTTGCCGACCAGCAAAAAATCACGACGATCGAAGGCCTGGCAACGAATGGCGAGTGGCACCCGCTGCAACAAGCCTGGATTGATGAACAGGTACCGCAGTGCGGTTATTGCCAGTCGGGCCAGATCATGTCGGCGGCAGCGTTGCTCGCCAACAACCCGAACCCGAGCGACAACGATATCGATCAGGCGATGAGCGGCAACGTTTGCCGTTGTGGCACCTACGGCCGCATTCGCAAAGGTATCAAACGGGCCGCCGCAACACTGGCCGCCGGCGAGTCATCGGAACCGCAAGACCGTTCCGCCGGTCGCGGGGAGAGCCGGCATGGGTAAATGGACTCGTCGTGCATTTATCAGCAGCGGCATCATCGCGGGTGGCACCCTGGCCGTCGGTGTTGCAATTCGCCCCGGTGATCGCAGCGGCAAAGTCGCGGACCTGATAGCGGCAGACGGTGCTGCCGTATTCGATGTGTGGCTGAAGCTGGCGCCGGACAATACGGTGACCGCCATCATTCCCCATGCCGAGATGGGGCAAGGCGTGCACACCTCACTCGCCATGATGCTGGCTGATGAACTGGATGCGAACTGGGACGAGGTCCGCATGCAGGAAGCACCGGCACACAAAGAGTATGCGAACTACGCAATGGCCAAGGGCTACGCGCTGGGCGACGCGGATTTTCCTGCGTTCCTCGTTGATACTGTGGACGGCGTGTTTCTGACCGCCACCCGGATGATGGGCCTGCAAATTACCGGCGGCAGCACCTCCGTCAAGACCACCGGTCAGCAGGCCATGCGTGTTGCCGGCGCAGCGACCCGCTCGATGCTGCTGCAGGCCGCCGCCGAAGAATGGCAGGTGGCAGTCAGCGAGCTGTCCGCCAGCAGCGGTCGTATCGAACACCCTGCCAGCCATCGATCTGCGCCGTTCGCCGCGTTCGCCGAGCGTGCAGCAAGCCTGCCGGAGCCGGCTAAACCCCGTTTGAAGACCAGTAGTGAATTTACAATCATGGGCACTTCGCCGGCGCGTCTGGACGTGCCCGCAAAGGTGGATGGCAGCGCCAGCTTTGGTATCGATGTTCGCTTGCCGGGCATGAAGTTTGCTGCCGTCAAAGCCGCACCGGTGTTTGGTGCCCGCATCGCAAACGTGCGCAATGAATCCGTACAGAATATGCCGGGGGTGCGCCGAATCGTTAACCTGGGCGATGCCGTTGCCGTGGTTGCCGACAGTTACTGGCAGGCGGAACAGGCACTCGCCAGGTTGACAGTCAGCTACACCGAGAGCGGCAACGAACGCATCAACCAAAGCGACATTTTCAATCAGTTCACCGCGGATCTCGATAAAGCGGTCGCTGAGCAAGCTTTCGAGACTGACGTCAAAGCCGGCGACGCCGCGGCCGCGTTCACGGCGGGAGAACGGATTATCGAGGCCGAGTACCGGGTCCCTTACCTCGCGCACGCAACGATGGAACCGATGAACTGCACAGCCTGGATGCGTGACGGTCGCTGCGAGCTATGGACCGGCACACAAAATCCGCTTGGGTTTGCGCTGGAAGTGGCAAAGGCGCTCGACATTGACGCGGATGACGTAACTCTGCACAACCAATACCTTGGCGGAGGTTTCGGCCGGCGCGCATTTCCGGACTACGCCATCCAGGCAGCGCGCATTGCCAGAGAATCAGCCTATCCCGTGCAACTGATCTGGTCGCGCGCGGAAGACACCCGTCACGATCACTACCGACAGGCGAACATCAGCCGCTTTCGCGCTGCCATCAATGCTGACGGCATGCCACTGGCCTGGGAGAACAGCTACGTTGACAAGCACGACCCGGCGGAGGCCACCCATATTCCGTATGGCATAGACCACCAACTGATTCGCTACACGAGCAGCCAGTCACACGTACCGTGGGGGTTCTGGCGCAGCGTCGATCACTCGCTGCACGCTTTCTTCACCGAATCGTTCATCGACGAGCTCGCCATCGCGGCGGGCGCCGACCCTTACACTTACCGCCGCCAGCTGCTGGCCAACAACCCGCGCTTTCGCGATGTGCTGGATCTCGCCGCCGAAAAATCAGACTGGCAACGGCCACTACCGGAAAACTTCGGCCGCGGCATTGCAATACACCGGTCCTTCGGCACGATAGTGGCGCAGGTATTGGAAGTCGAAATCGTCGCCGGCAAACTCATCGCCCGACGCGCGGTCTGTGCAGTCGATGCCGGCTACGCCGTGCACCCGGACGGCATGAAGGCGCAAATGGAGAGCGGCATTATCTATGGCCTGACCGCAGCCTTGTATGGCGAAATTTCCATACGCGATGGCGCGGTGCAACAGAGTAATTTCCATGATTACCCCATGCTGCGCATGAGTGAAGCGCCGGAAATTGAAACTCATATCATTAACAGCGGCGAGAGCATGGGTGGTGCGGGTGAGCCGGGCACACCGGCGATCGCTCCGGCACTCACCAATGCAATCTTCGACGCGACTGGTACGCGCATTCGTGAACTGCCCGTGCAACGCCACGATTTGTCGAAACCCGACCTGAAGGCGCGCGACGTAGTCTGACGCGCTGTCAGCGGCAAGCGGGAGACCAGCACGGCTCGACCCGCGGAAGAGAGGGGCGTCACCGCCCCTGCTGATATCAGTCGCTGCGGCTGGTAACTTCCAACAAATGATAGCCGAACTGCGTCTTGACCGGGCCCTGCACCGTATTGACGTCGGCACTGAAAACCACTTCGTCAAACTCCCGAACCATCATGCCCGGTCCGAATTCACCGAGTTCGCCGCCCTTCTGACCGGACGGACAGGAAGAATGCTGTTTGGCCAGCTCCGCGAAATCGGCGCCGCCGGCAATGTCGTCCTTGAGTTGCTGACACTGCTCTTCAGTATCTACGAGTATGTGTCGTGCTGTCGCTATGGCCATGCTATTGCTCCGTTTTCAGGCAAAAAAGAGGCGGCATTATCCGCTAATCGGGCGTTGATTGCATGTCAGCGCCCGAGATGGCGCACAATTGACGATGGTGCGGGCAGTATCAGGGTAGTAGTATCCTCAAGCCACGCGCTGGCAGCTTCGAACGATCGACGCAGGAACAGCGGCAAGCGCAGCAACACATGACCAAACCAGCCACCGCCAGGTGTCGCGTATCGAGCAAGGCCACTGCACAAGCTGGCTTGCCCTGACACACCGCATGCTGTGTCCCGCAATGCCCGCGCGAGTATTTACAAGACATTCACAACGCCAGATTGGCCCACCAGTCCGGCAAGCCGCAACCTGGAGCGCTAGAGAACATGATTCCGGCCAACGAAGCACTGGAACGCCTCAAGAAAGGCAACAAGCACTTTGTCGCGCGAGCGCAAGGCAATGTACTGGAAGCCGAAGCAGCCCGCGACCTCGCCTTGCCACAGCAGCAGGAACCATTCGCGATAATCCTGGGTTGCTCCGACGCCAGAGTGCCTGCAGAGATCGTGTTCGACCAGGGTCCAGGCGACCTGTTCGTCATCCGCGTAGCCGGCAATATTGTCGCGCCCTCGCAGCTTGGCAGCATTGAGTTCGCAGCATCAAGATTTGGTACACGGCTCGTCATCGTACTGGGTCATACCCTGTGTGGCGCTGTCGATGCGGCCTTGTCAGCCATGCGCAATCCGCAAGAGGAGTCATCACGCAGTTTGCGCACGATCGTGGGCTTTATCCGCCCCGCTATCGAAAACCTGCTGAACGACCCCGCTCAAACCGATGAAGATGAGCTGTACCGGCAAGCCGTGCGGGCCAATGTTGCAGCCTCGGTAAAGCACGTCATGCGTGACTCGGAGATCCTGACCCGATTGATTACGGAAGACGGCCTGAAGGTGGTCGGCGCGGAGTACAATCTGGCAACGGGCGAAGTCCACTTTTTTGACGAGCACGTCGAGGGCTAGTCGCCAACGACAGCACACCGACCTTGCGCTGTCTGGCAGTCCGGACAACAGGCCGACGGCAGCTTCGGCAGGCCTAGCCTGCTGTTGGTCGGCACTGGCCGCAGCGAGCCAGGTCAACTCCGGCAGCTCTGCGGCATTGGGACCGGCGCACTGCCGGGCCCGCGGTGCATCGCCAGCAAACGGACCCGCGGTTTGATTCAGTGCCGCAATTCATGCGGCGTCCATGCCGACCAGCGGTTTTTCGGCTCCAATCTGTGGCTCAAGTCCCTTTTTCCGGTCTATTCGGCCACTATGATGAAGAACGCCCTGAATCCGGAGAACCGCCGTAACCGGCAAGCTATTGCATGACCGAGGCCAAATTAAACAATTCACTCCTGAATGTTGGTGCATTCACCGTGACTACGGATCTGCACGGCATTGTGGTGGATGCAAATCTTTGCGCCATCCGGCTCGCGAATGCCCCTGAGAGCGCAATCGCCGGCAAGCACCTCGCCGACTGTCCGTGGTTTACCGGCATGGAACAGGCGGGCAAGAGCCTGCGCGATGCCATCAGCGTATCGGCTGGCGACGTTACCGTAAGGCGCGAAGTGGATATTCGCCTGGCCGGCGACGAACGTCAGGCATACGAGTTTACTTTCGTACCTATCCGCGATGACGATGAGGTATTAACCGGACTGATCATCTCGGGCATTGATGTCTCGATTCGGGAGCGAACGGAAACCGAAAAGAACCTGGCGTTCCTGAATCAGCTCGGCGAAGCAACCCGTGAACTGCTGAACCCCGAGAAAATTCTGGAAGTCACCTCGCGCATGCTGGGCGAACACATGTCGGCTTCCCGTGCCGCGTATGCCGATGTCGAGAGTGATAACAATACGTTCACAATCAAGCATGACTATACCGTCGACTGCGTCACTTCAGTCGGCAAGTACAGCCTTGACCCGTTTGGCGAAATGGCGGCTACGGCTATGCGCTCGGGTCACACTCTGGTGATTCGCGACGTCGACAAGGAGCTGACACCGGCAACGGGAGCAGATACGTTTCATGCGCTAGGGGCTCTTGCCATCGTGTGCTGCCCCCTCGTTAAGTTCGGCAAGCTGGTAGCGATGATGGCCGTTCATCAAGTCGAGCCACGCGATTGGCGACTCAGCGAAATAGAGCTCGTGCAGGAAGTTGTCGAGCGCTCCTGGTCTACATTGGAGCGCGCTCGCGCACAACAACGACTGGAGCAAAAGGAACGGCAATTCGAAGACCTGTTTGAATTCGCGCCCGATGCGATCATCATGGTGGATGTGCAAGACAATATCGCGCTGGTCAATCAACGCGCGGAAAATATGTTTCGCTACAGCCGTCACGAATTGATCGGCCGGCCGGTGGAGACACTGATACCGGAAAAACTGCACGAGCTGCATACTGATCTGCGCGAACATTATGCGGCACACCGTACGCACGAAACAAAGGTCAACAGCGATCCGAACCTGCGCGGACGGCGCAAGGATGGCAGTGAGTTCCCTATCGAAGTAAATCTCGGCCCGATGGAGACCGAGCGCGGTCCAATGGTCGCAGCAAGTGTTCGGGACAATACTGATCGCAACCGACTGGAAAACCAACTCCGGCATTCTTTGAAGATGGAGACCGTAGGCCAGCTTGCCGGCGGTGTCGCACACGATTTCAATAACCTGCTCACAGTCATCAATGCAACGACCGAACTGTTGATGGACAAAGTTGCGCAGGATGCATCGGTTCAAAACGACTTGAGTACGATACTTCGCGCTGGCGAGCAGGCCGCCACCCTGACGAGGCAACTGTTGGCGCTTAGCAGGCAGCAGGTTCTGAATCCGGTCATTGTTGACTTGAATTCAGTACTGAAAGAAATGGAGCCTATGCTGCAACGCCTGATCGGCGAGAATATTGTCGTCAAGTTTCGTCCGTCTACAGACCCCGTCACCGTGCGGGTCGACCGCACGCAGATCGACCAGGTACTCCTTAACCTCGCCATCAATAGCCGCGATGCCATGCCCGACGGTGGCACGATAATTATCGAGACGGCCAACGTCATGCTCGATGAGATCCTTGTCAGCAATCGCCCCGATCTGAAAGCAGGACCGCATGTTGTTGTTTCAATCAGCGACACCGGATGCGGCATGGACGAAGCAACTCGCCGCAAAATATTCGAGCCCTTCTTCACAACCAAGGAGCAAGGCAAAGGCACCGGACTCGGCCTGTCCACGGTTTATGGCATCGTGCAACAGAGTGGTGGCGGAACGTCGGTCTACAGCGAACCCGGCAAAGGCACCACCATCAAAGTCTTTCTTCCGCGGGTAAGTCTGGAGAACACGGACGGCGGCGCAAAGCACGAAATTGCAGTCACCGGCAGTGAAACCATTTTGGTAATCGAGGACGAACTCGAAATTCGCCAGGTCGCGCAGATCATGCTGCAACGCCGAGGTTACCGGGTGCTGACTGCCGACTCTGGCGCGGCTGCGGTACGGGTCCTGAACACCTATGACGGCAACGTCGACCTCGTACTGAGCGATGTTGTAATGCCCGGAGGTAGCGGGCCGGAAACGATGCGCAAAATCCGCTCTATGCATCCGGGCATTAAGGTCCTCTATATGTCTGGCTACGCCGCAGACCTGATAGCACGCCACGGCCTGGATGAAGACTCCCGCAACTTTCTCGCCAAACCGTTCACACTCGCGGAACTAAGCCGCGCGGTTCGCACGACAATCGACAACTGATTCCGCGACCAGCCCGCCGGCAGCCGCGCGTACGAACCGGCAACAACCGGGGTAATCCCGAGCAACCCGGCCTCACCAGCCAGTACAACAGATGGCAATCCGAAGGGCGCCCTTTCCGGCACGGGGATCGCTCTGTTAAGCCGTCAGCTGTTACTGTATAGCCACTGGGCCCCAGTCCTGCAAGATGCTGCATCTACCTGTAACCACTCGCTGGAGATTGATGCATGAACGCCAAGTTTGCCTACCTGCTACTCGCCATTGCCGGTGGCGTCGTCCCTTATGCCTTCTTCTTCCAACATTTCCAGCAGCACGGTTACAATCTGGCTGCATTTGCAGAGGCCGTGTTTGCCAATGCCGCCGCCGGCGGCTTTGCGGCCGACCTGTTCATCGCCTCGGCGGTCTTCTGGATAATGATGATTCGTGAATACCGAAGCGCGCGAGCACCAGCGCCAGCTCCATTTATTGTGCTGAACCTGCTGATCGGTTTGTCCTGCGCTTTACCGGCCTGGCTATACGCAAGGCTCGCGTATACTGCTCCGATGGACACGATCGGGGGCAACGCATGAATATTCTCTACCCTGCTTTTGCACTTTTTGCGTTAACAATGTTTGTGCAGTTCCGCCTCGGCGCATTGCGAGTCACCGCTATCAAGAAGGGCGAAATAGATGCCAGCTTTTTTCGCAGCTACTCGGGCTCACCCGAGCCGGACCAACTGCGAATTCATTCACGGCACCTTATTAATCTTTACGAAGCACCGGTACTGTTTTATGCGATCTCGATCATCGCGTTTATCACTGGCAACTACGGTACGATTCCTGTAGTACTTGCGTGGCTGTACGTACTGATTCGTTATCTGCACAGTTACGTGCACCTGACATCCAATCGGGTCCTGTTTCGTTTTCGCCTGTTTCTCGCCAGCCTCGCCGTACTTATTACGCTATGGGTTGCCGTATTGACCGGCATGCTGCTTCGTTAACAGCAAGACCGGAACGTTTACATGACAGCGCAACATCACTTTTGCATTCAACAGAGGAATACACGTGGAATCTGACTCAGCCAATCGACTGGCGGTTCTAATCGATGCCGACAACGCACAACCGACGATAGTCGAGGGCCTGATGACCGAAATCGCCAAGTACGGCACGGCCAGCGTCAAGCGCATCTACGGCGACTGGACTCAGCCCAGCCTGGGTGGCTGGAAGAAGTCTTTGCTCGAACATTCGATCCTGCCAATGCAACAGTTCGGTTATACAAAAGGCAAGAACGCGACCGACAGCGCGATGATTATCGATGCAATGGACTTGCTGTACAGCGGAAATTTTGATGGCTTCTGTATCGTCTCCAGCGACAGCGACTTCACTCGGCTGGCGGCGCGAATTCGCGAGTCCGGGCTAACCGTTTACGGCTTCGGCGAACGCAAGACACCCGCGCCATTCGCGTCAGCATGCGACAAATTCATCTACACAGAAGTGCTGCGTGCCGGCGAAGACGAGCCAGAGAAGATCACCAAATTCAGTGCCAGCAAGCTCAAACAGGACACGAAACTGATCAACATCATTCGCAATGCGATCGACGCCTCATCCGATGACGATGGCTGGGCACAACTCGGCCCGGTCGGCAGTAACATTGCGAAACAGTCGCCACAGTTCGACCCGCGCAACTACGGATACCGCAAACTGCGTGACCTCATCGTGGCGACAAAATTGTTCGAAGTGCAGGAGAAGCGCTCTGCTGATGGCCAGAGCAAACGCCTGCAAGTCCGCGACATGCGGCGCAAATAGCAGCGAGCAAACGGAAGGAATCATGCCGCACAAGTACGCCGCTATCCTCTGGCTGGCGCTGTGCGCCGGGCTGCAAGCCGCGCACGCGGCCCCTGCAGACGCAGCAGTACTGGAAACGCTCGAGCGCTTTTTCGACGCGCTGGAAATGCGTGAAGCAAGCACGGTGCGCGACCTGTTGTTGGCCAATGGCGAGATCATCGCCAGCCGGGAAACAGCCGACGGCCCTCAGCTGGTTCGCACCACGCATGCCGACTACGTCGCATCGCTGGCCAAGGGTTCCAGCCAGTTGCTGGAACGTATCTGGGACCCGGTCGTTCAGGTACGCGGTACTGTCGCCAGTGTCTGGGCACCTTACGACTTCTACGTTGACGGCGAATTTCACCATTGCGGTGTCAACAGCTTCAACCTGGTGAAAACCGACGGCAACTGGAAGATCGCAGCTGTTGTCTATTCCGTTGCAAGCACAGATTGCCCACCCAGCCCGTTGGGGACGCCGACCTTCAGTCAATCTCCGCGCTGATACCGCGTGTGTCGAAGCTGAACCGGCTGAGGTCAGGTACGTGCGACCGGGGTCGTGTCAGCTCTATCTCGTAGATTGCCTGACCAAGGTCGCGCAGGAACGGCAAACCAATCTCATCGTACTCATACTCACCGTCATTGAACGTCTGGTTCGCGTTCGTATAAATGGTTGCGGCCAACAGAAACTCGACACCATGCTCGAAATCCACGACATACGCCGCGTCGGTGAGAAAGCCGTAGGCATCACCGACTTTGTTAAACACCCGAATCGGGTCTGGTATCGACTCGGCCTTGCCGCCGTACAGCAAGAATTTGACATAGCCATCCGGGTATTCGGCGGCGTTCGAGTATTGCGTTATGCCGCTCTCGCGCGGGTAGGTCGACATCCAGCGATAAACGAAGTCCAGATCGTCCTCGCTGATTTCGAAACGGGATTTGTCGTCGACTGCCGCCGGGAACAACAAAGATTGCAGCAGGTCGTGCTGGTCCTGCAGGGAGTAGGCGTTCTTGACTGAGAAATCTTTGGGTCCCTGCCGAAGCTCACCGCCGACAATTTCGGCAACGCCCAGCAACTCGGCTTCCGGAGCGACGAAACTCTTCGCACTGCGTACCGCCTCTTGTTCGTAGACAGTTCGGCCTCCGACCTCAAGGCGCAACGGATTGCTCAACAGGTTCTGCTCCGGGGTCAGTACGCTTTCAAGCCTGTGAACGATCCGGCTGTTGTGCAAACCGTGCCGGATCAACGCCTCGTTCAAAGCTTGCTGCCCCAGCAGTTCGTACAGACGATTGAAGGCATCGTTGTCGCTGACCAGCAGTATCTTGCGTATGTAATGCGCAACGCTCGGCACGCCGTCTGGCGCACTGTCATCGACCAGCGCGGAGGTCTGGAAATCAGCCGCGCTGCCAGTGAACATGGCAGCATCTCGAGGTATGCCGAGCTTCTGCAAGGCCTCCAGCGCAATCAATGCTGTCGGTAACTTGACGGTGCTGGCCGGATAAAAGTATTCGTCAGCATTGACCCTGTAGGAAAACGAACGAAAGCTCGGATTGTTGGCGGCATCCCGGTCAATCTGTGTGTAAATAATCTGTAAACGGTACCGTTCCGGATCGCGCATAACGGTACCGAACCGCGCCGGCTGCGATTCGAGAAGCGTCTGCAGCGAACCGTTCCACTGCGGTTCGGCAGCGCAAGCCGCGAGCAGTAGAAACAAGCCTGCCAGCGCCGTTTTAGGTATCGCTGTCATGCGCGGAGTATCGCACAACCGCCGCCGTGCAGCGCCTGCGACCTCCGGGTAGAATCGACACTGGCTTTCCGCCTGAACGGCTTCACGCCTGCCAGGCATTGGCCGCCAGAAGCGCATTGCGGCACGGCTGTTCTTCACACATGGCTACGAGGGCCCCATGCAATGAAAGAACGCTTGACCATGACGACGGCACAGGCAGCTATCGCAGCCAGCGGCGACGAACGCTACGGTGTATTGCTGCGGCGTGGCACACTGGAACTGGGTTGCTATGCACCGCGCTGCAACGATCCGCAACAGCCACACGAGCAGGACGAACTCTACATTGTGCAGGCGGGACACGGCACCTTTGTCGTGGCTGACCAACGACAACCATTCGAGCCCGGAGAAGCGTTGTTCGTACCCGCTGGGGTCACGCACCGCTTTGAAGATTTCAGCGACGATTTTTGCGCGTGGGTCGTATTCTACGGGCCAGCGGGCGGGGAATCGGACGCTGCATGTGAGCCGGAATGACTCGTGCAAGCGAGTTCAGGGAGTGCTTTCACGCTTTGCGTGACATTCTTAGGCCTTATGCTCGCGACCTGATCGTGACGCACGATAGCGCGACCAACTACAGCCTCGATACAAAACACATTATGCAGAACAAGAAGCCGCTGTTTTTCGCCGCTGTCCAAATCAAAAAGAACTACGTCAGCTTTCACCTCATGCCGGTGTACGTAAACCCGGACCTGTTGTGCGCATTGTCAGACAACCTGAAAAGCCGGATGCACGGCAAGTCCTGCTTTAACTTGCAATCGCACGACAAAGTGCTAGCAGCCGAGTTAGCGGAACTGGTCCAAGCCGCCTACGCCGACTACCAGAGATCAGGATATGCCTGAACGAAATAACCCAACGAACGCAGCATGGGCAGCAATATTGCTGCTTACCTCCCTGCCCGTCCAGGCAGCCGACATTAACACCCTTAACTGGCTGGCCGGCTGCTGGCAGCATGACAATGCAGAGGCGGGCAACGTCGAAGTCTGGACCCGCCCGGCAGGCGGCACGATGCTGGGCGCAAGCCGCACGGTTCGCGATGGCCAGACCGTTGCCTGGGAATACCTCCGTATCGAAGCCGACGAACGAGGGCAGTTGAGTTACATCGCCAGCCCGTCCGGGCAAACGACAACCCGCTTCCGCATGGCGCGACTGGCAACGCACGACGTCGTGTTCGAAAACCTGCAGCACGATTTTCCGCAACGAATACGTTACCGCCAGCTGGCCTCGGGTCAGTTGCTCGCCAGTATTGAAGGTGAAAGCAAGGGTCAAAATCGCCTGATCGAGTTTCTGCTGAGCCGCTGTGAATAGCCGGTCACCGGGCATACCTTCCTGGCGCGGCCTGCTACTGCTATCGATCTGCCTGACGGCCGTTGTTGTGGCAGCATTCGTCGCGCCGATAGCGCAAGACAGTAGCTATCACAGCTTTACTGATCAACGTGGCTGGACCGGCATCGCGAACATTGCCAATGTGTTGTCCAATACACCGTTTTTGCTCGCTGGCATAGCCGGTCTGTGCGCACTGCGGACAGCACCCCTCACAGCCGTTTCGCGCCGGTGCCTGGTGGTCTTTTTCTGTGGGATTGGCTTAACCGCGGTCGGTTCCGCCGGGTACCACTGGCGACCGGACAACGCGTCTTTGTTGTGGGACCGCTTGCCGATGACGCTCGCCTTTGTCGGCCTCACCGCACTGGTGATAAGCGAATACCTGTCGAGCAAACTTGCCAGTCGCCTGCTTTGGCCCATGTTGTGCGCCGGCATGCTTTCCGTCGCCTATTGGTTGTGGACCGAAACGCGCGGTAGCGGCGACTTGCGTTGGTACCTGCTGGTCCAGTTCCTGCCCTTATTGATCATTCCGCTGATACTGTGGTTGTACCGTGGGCGTTCCGACTGGACGCCAACCCTGATCGGTATGTTGATTCTGTACGTGCTGGCCAAGTCCTGCGAACTGCTGGACAGCGAAATCTATGCGTACGGAAACATCATCAGCGGCCATTCCGTCAAACACCTCATTGCCGCCGGTGCGTCGTGGTTGCCGGTGCAGTTCCTGCATCGCAAAACGTCAGCAATAAAGCACTAGCGGCTTCGCCAGACTACTTCCAGCAGTTCCGTCAGTCCCGCCGCACGGAATTTGGGCGGCGCATCGGCGATGTCGTCACGCACGCTGATGCGTTGCAGGTGTGGCCAGTACCGCTGCACTTCCTCCGCTGTGACTGCGAACGGCGGTCCACTGGCACGCTGCTGGTCATACTCGAGCGTAACCAGCAGTCGCACAGCCGAGGATGTCAACAGACTGTCGGTGTGCCTGGCGTAGGCAGGTCGCAAGGATTCCGGCAACGCGACGAGTGCACCGCGATCAAACAACGCAGCACAGGGCTCGCAGGCCAGTTCGAAGTAGTCGCCGCAATACAGAGTGACGGGTCTGTCCACAGCCCGGTAACGGGTCAATGCACCGCTGTCATCGATATCGAATGCAATAGCGTGCTCAGCAAAGAATGCCTCGATTGCGAGCGCCGACAACTCCACCCCGACAACCTCCAGGCCGCGGTTTGCCAGCCAGAGCATATCAACTGACTTGCCACAGAGTGGCACGAGAACCCGCGTACCCGCCGGCAACGGCGGCCAGTACTCCTGCAAAGCCGCGTTCCCGCGCTCCTCATGCCAGCCGGTACGCCCTTCGCGCCAGCGGCCAAGCCAGTCTTCTGAACCGTTCATTTCAATCACTCCGATGCGAGGTTGTGCGAAACCGAGCGTAGCGACTGTCGTCTGCAATCACTCGGGCTGCGGTAGGTAACGTAAGCGGTGACGAATGCTACAGGACTGCCCAGCGGCTGCGTTCAAGTCGAGCGACCTGGAATTGCCACCAGTGAGCAGGCATCGTTACCCCTCGGGGAGCAGCTGCGCGGATACCGGCATTTGCAGCGGTTGCCGAATTAGCGCGAAATCAGCCTGCTCGTGGCGAAAGTTTACCTGCCTGCCGCTCGGCGGTACCATCGGCGCCTTTCGCGCGCCCTACTGACGCCGTAACCCTGGAAACTGATCAATGCCCACTGCAGAACGGATCGATGGCAAGGCCAAGGCCGCCGAAATCGCAGAATCCATACGTAAAGACGTCGCTGTTCTGAAAAACGAACGCGGGATAACACCCGGTCTGGCTGTCGTCATTGTCGGCCACGACCCGGCCAGCCAGGTGTACGTCCGCAACAAAAAACGAACGGCCGAAAGCTGTGGTTTCCATTCCGTATTGCACGAGCTCGACGCCGACACGCGGCAAGACGAAGTACTCGACCTCATTGCCGAGCTGAATAACGACCCCGCCGTGCACGGTATACTGGTGCAGCTGCCGTTGCCGAAACATCTCGACGAACAGCTGGTTACCCAGTCCATCGTGCCGCACAAGGATGTGGACGGTTTCCACTTCGAGAACATCGGTCGTCTGACGGCGGGTGACATCGACAATGCTTTTGTACCCTGCACGCCAGCCGGCTGCATGCTGATGATCGAAGACCAGCTGGGCCGCGATCTGTCCGGACTCAATGCCGTTATCGTCGGCCGTTCGAACATCGTCGGCAAACCAATGGCCGCACTGCTGCTTGCAGCCAATGCAACTGTGACCATCTGCCACAGCCGAACCAAAGAACTGCCGCAAGTCGCGCGACACGCCGATATTTTGGTTGCAGCTGTCGGGCGGCCGGAGATGATCCGCGGCGACTGGGTGAAACCCGGCGCTGTCGTTATCGATGTTGGTATCAATCGTATCGAGGTTGTGACTGACGGCGAAAAGCGCCACCGCCTGACCGGCGATGTCGCCTATGAAGAAGCGGCAAACGTTGCTGCTGCCATCACACCCGTGCCCGGCGGCGTCGGCCCGATGACCATTGCGATGCTGATGGCAAACACGTTGAAATCCGCTTCATCCTGACCCTGCCGTCCACCAGCATGCGGCCAGACCCGCACGAGTGCAGGCGGCGCAATCCCAGGTCTGGGCGGGCAGGACCGGGCGCACGCAGTGCAACGCAGCCCGCCAGATCCGGCCATAGCTCAGAAACTGGTTTTTGACTCAAGCAATATTTGCACGCTGTCGATAGACCGGTCGCCATCGAGCGGAAACGCAATATCGAAGTGTATGACCTCGCGACCGCTGGCCCTGGTCGGTACCAGGCGCAAGCCGAAACCCACGTCTTTCAGCAGGCCAATTGAGCCGCCACCAGCCGGGTTGTCACCCCAAGTGCGGCCCGCATCCGCGAACACGGCACCGCCCACGCGCACCAGGCGAAACGGGTACCAGTCCGTAAAATAGCGGTACTCCAGGGTAAGCAACGCGCGCTTGTCACCAATCTGGTAGCGCAGCGGGTAGCCGCGAAGGCCGTTGTCACCGCCGAGCATCAGCGGGTTGTCGAGATCGAGATTGCGGCCGATGCTGGCGGACAGCGTCATGAAAGCCAGATGCTTCTCCGACGTCTGGCGATAGTAGCGGGCGTTCACGTGCCACAAGGCATTGACGAGGCTCCCATGTTCAACGCGCCCATCAACGGACGAACGAAGCAGGAGCGCTTTCTTGCCCATATCCCCAAAGCCACGGCTGGCTGCAACATTGAACATCAATGCGTCCCGGTCCGAACCCAGGGTGCTGCCTGCGTAGCCGAGCCGGGCCGCGAGCCGCTGGCCGAGGTAGAAGTCTTCAGTGCGGTCGATCTGGTCACGGTTACTGGACGTTTCGAAACGGTCCTCTATCAGCTCAACTCCCAGCCACGGATAAACCAGCTCGCGATCTGCAGGCAACAATTGTGGAAGCATCTGATCGGTCGTGTTCAGAAAGCGGTGCTCGTCGATGGTAACGCCAGCAGTGTAGCGGCGTACCCAGCCATTCTTCAAACCGGAAGAAACACCACCAAACCCATTCAGGTAACGGCTGCTTTCACGGTATTCGGCCACTTCCTCGCCTAGCTCATAGAAACGAGTTTCTGAATCACTGTCGAATACCTCCAGACCGCCTGACCAGCGACTGTCGAGCGCAAAAAATGGCCGCACAAGCCGCAGCAGTTGACTGTCGCCATCGGAGTTGTCAGCCACGAATACCTGCAACGCCGTCCAGCTTTCGCCGAGATTGTTGTCTGCGTACTCAAAGCTGGTCGACTCGCGATCGACATCATCAATATAGGCCAGCTTTACCCGGGCACCGGAACCCAGCAGATTGTTCTCGGAAATCGAAAACCGGGTGCGATTCTCCCCGCCCTTGCGCGACACTGAAAAGCCCGGCATCAAGGTCCAGACATCCCGGGTAGTTACTTCGAGATCGACAACGCCGCCGACATACCGCACAGGACGAATTCGCGCATCGTACAAATAGATATTGCGGCGCAGAAGCCGCTCGGATTCATCAACCAGTCGCTCGGAATAGACTTCACCAGGCTTGAACAGCAATTGCTGCCGAATGACCGACTCGCGTGTCTGCATGTGCAATCGGTTGGCAAGCCGGTACAACGCATTGTTCTCTTCAGGTATCGACAGATCAAATACGTTTTGCCTGACGATGCGAATATCGCCAATTACGGCGCCAGCGCTCGCCAGCTCACGGGCCGACGGCAGCCCAGCGGCGGCCTCGGCCCGAACCTCGGTCGCCAGCATCGAAAAAATCAACAGGCCGGTGAGCCACGATCCGCGGTGGTTTTTCTGGCTGATAGCGGCAATCCTGCTGTCGTGCACGGTGGCCTGTCCTCTGCAATCTTGACGGCGATGGCTGGCGACTCTAGCGGAAAGCCCGACCAGAGTGCAGTGATTGCGTCACGCCCCGGCCGCTGCATTGGCAATGCCTGCCAATCGGCTCGGCAGCGCCGCACGCAGGACGTTAGAATGGTTGATCACTTACCCGGGCACAAGGGGCGATACATTTTGCTAAATCGAGGCGAGAACTTCCGCACGATCTGGTTACACCCTGATGACGACCAGACGGTACAAATCATTGACCAAAGGCGCTTGCCGCACGAGTACACGGTCAGCGACCTCAGGAGCTACCGCGACGGAATAACCGCAATAGCGGAGATGCTGGTTCGTGGCGCACCGCTGATCGGTGCGACTGCCGCCTGGAGCCTGTACCTCGCGGCCCTTGAAGCACGCGGTCAACGTGACGCGGCAGCGTTTATCCAGACTGCCGCAGATGAATTGGCGGCATCACGGCCGACAGCGGTCAATCTGCGCTGGGCCCTAGACCGGGTAATGCACAGACTGCACACCGCCGGGCCCGACGCCGACCGGGTCGCGCTCACCCGGGCCGAAGCGGAAGCTATTTGTGACGAAGACGTGGAAATTTCGCTCGGTATCGGGCGCCATGGTCGCGCCTTGATCGAAGAAATCTCGAAACGTAAAAACGGTGCTACCGTCAACGTACTGACCCATTGCAATGCGGGCTCTCTGGCTACCATCAATTGGGGCACCGCGACCGCACCGATCTACCTCGCACAGCAGGCCGGCATCGATGTCCACGTTTGGGTGGATGAAACCCGACCGCGTAATCAGGGCTCGCAACTTACTGCCTGGGAGCTGGCCGAGAGCGGCGTACCGCATACCTTGATCGTCGATAACGCAGGCGGTCATCTGATGCAGCACGGCATGGTGGATATCTGCATTACCGGCACCGATCGAACCACCCGCAGCGGCGACGTCGCCAACAAGATCGGTACTTACCTGAAGGCGCTGGCGGCCGCGGACAACAACGTGCCGTTTTACGTCGCATTGCCCTCCACCACCATCGACTGGGATATTTCCGACGGCGTAAAGGATATCCCGATCGAAGAGCGCGACTCGCGCGAGGTGTCCCACATCTGGGGCCGCAGCGGCTCAGAGCTGCTCGAAGTTGTCACCGTCGGCGAACGAACGCCTATCAGCAATTTCGCCTTCGACGTCACACCGGCGCGCCTGATCACCGGCCTGATTACCGAACACGGCGTGTGTGCCGCGACTGAGCAGGGCCTGTCCAGTCTGTTTCCCGAACAAGCGAAGCGTGCGTGATGATAGACGAGGGCTACATCAAGTTTGCGCTGGAGTGGATCGACAGCGCACCACCGACAGCCGACGAAGTGGCGCAACTGCGTGAATGGCGACGGCCCCTGTATGCCGCCGGCCTGATCGGCCACTATGCCGAGCTGAACATTGGCTACGGCAATATCAGCGTACGCAGTCGCGACGGCCATTTCATCATCAGCGGCACACAAACCGGACATCTCGAAGACCCGGACGAACAACACTACGCACGAGTGACGGATTACGACATCGCTGCCAACCGGGTACGCTGTGAAGGCCGTATCCGAGCGTCCTCAGAATCCATGACGCACGCGGCGCTGTACGAACTGGACCCGAATATCAATGCCGTTGTGCATGTGCACAGCGCGCCGCTGTGGCGCAAGCTGCTGAATGTTCGTCCCACCACGGCAGCGTCGGTCGCGTACGGTACACCAGCCATGGCAGAAGAATTTCGCCGCCTGTACAGAGAAACCGTGTTTGCCGTCGACGGAATCGCGATTATGGCCGGTCACGATGAAGGAATCATAGGCACAGGTCACGGCATGGCGGAAGCCAGCGAGCGTATACTCGGGCTCTGCGACGACAGGTAATTCATTCGTCGCTCGGTTCTGGGGAGGCGACAGGATGAACACACGGTTCCTGCTGATTAGCTTGATGCTGGTCTCAGCCTGGCCTGACACGGGCAATGCAGAGTCCGTTGATATCAGTGAGTGGCTGGTTCCCTGGGAAAACTCACAACCGGGCGATCCGTTCGTCGACCAGCGCGGCCGCGTCTGGTTCGTCGGACAACGCAGTGATTATGTCGCCAACCTGCAGCCTGAATCCGGCAACTTCAGCCGCTACGATCTCGATCGCGACACCCGCCCGCTGAGTCTGCTCATCAACGCTGATGGCGACCTCTGGTTCAGTGCGAATCGGCAGCGCTACATCGGCCAGTTGAATCCGGCAAACGGCCAGATCACTCGTCACGAGATGCCGAACTCCCGCGCACGGGACCCGCATACTCTGATCTTCAACTCTGCAGGCGACATCTGGTTCACTGTTCAGCAAGGTAATTTCATTGGCAAGTTGACCGTCGCGAATGGCGATATAACGTTGCTGGAAATTCCCACGCGTAAAACCAAACCCACCGGCATAGTGCTTGACTCGCTCGACGAACCTTGGGCCGCTGGCTTCGGGCGGAATCTGTTGTTGCGGGTCGACAGCGCGAACATGGAGGTTCTGGAAATTGAATTGCCGAATAAAAAAGCCCGGCCGGTACGCCTCGTAGCAACCTCGGACAATCGCATCTGGTGGGCGGATTTCGCACGCGGTTATCTGGGTCGTTTTGATCCTGACAGCGGAGCATTCAGCGAGTGGCCGATGCCGGGCGGCGAAGACAGCGAACCCCATGGCATGGCGGTGGATCGGCTGGACCGCATCTGGATAGTCGAATCCGGCCTGAACCCCAATGTACTGGTCGGCTTCGACACGGCAACCGAACAGTTCTTTTCGTCAACCGCTATTCCAAGTGGCGGCAAGACAGTACGGCAAATGCACTACTTTGAGCCGGCCGGCGAAATCTGGTTCGGCACCGATACCAATTACATTGGCCGGGCCGTAGTTCACTGAGTTGCTTCACCGCGGCATGCCTGCCACTCCCGCTGTTGCCGAACGCGGCGTGCAACCACAAGACTGCACGATGGATCTCAGATGACGGCTGCTGCGCTCAATGCCGGCCTGTGGCTGACGCGATGGCGCGCTCGCTGCAAGAGATGACCGTTATTTTTCCGCTGCCAGAACTGGCTCTAAACGAAAGCGGTAGGTTCGACAGGTGCGGCCCGTCGCCAGCACCTCGTTGGGAGCCAGCGGTTCAAAACTCGATTTGCGTATAGCCGCGATGGCGGAACGCTTGAAGATCGGGTGGGTCACTTCGACGACTTTGGCACTGCGAATACGCCCGTGTTGATCGATCTTGAAGCACACAGTGGCATCGCCTTCAATGCGGTCTCGACGCGCGATAGCCGGGTAACTGGGAAATGCCGTTTTGGCGGGTGTCCGGTCAGTTGAACTATCGACTATCTGAGTACGGCGAGGTGTGTCATCGGCAACAGACAGCGACGAAAGCGCCAGCAGCACGCAGCCGACAACAAGTCCAACCGTCGGTGACGGGCTAAGGCGTACTGTTACTGTCATCGACTTCACGATCGTCAATAATCACTTCCGGCGCGACCGGGTGGACGGCGTCCATGTACAAGGCGCGAGCCACTTTGAGAGTATGCGCACCGGGGCGCAGCTGTTCGCCGCGTTTCAGGTCTTGATCCGCCAGCTCATATTGCTTCAGCTTGAGATGAATAACCGCACGGTTGTTATAGCCGCGCCAGCTTTGATCATTGCGCACCAACAGCAGGTCGCAAAACTTCTTAGCTTCAACGTAATTCTTCAGCAAGATATAACCGGCGCACAAATTGGACAAAGCCGATTCTTCCTCGCGCGAATCCGCCGCGGCTTCCAGTCCCAGCAGAGTCAGACGTACGCCGTCTTCGGCGCGGCCGGCGAGCAGCGCTTGGGCGCCGTCGTGCAGGGCCGGGTTGCTGGGACCAAGGACGGTTGTCGGTCCGGTCTCGCTCTTCATGCGGTCAGCGCCCTGCGCCGCACACGGCGAAACCAGGCTACTGGCCAGTAGCGCGGTCATCGTCAGTAATAATTGAATCACCGGGCGCATGCGCTTCGTCCTCCGCGTATACCTGTATTCTAGCCCATTCGGACCCGTCCCGACCGACCTTGCCGCGACGAACGACGAGGTACCGCGACCCGGGAGCGCACAGTAGCTCCCACATTGGACCGGCCAACGCGGTAAAAATTCACTGCTGCGCTGGCGCGGCCTGGCGGCAATCAGCCGCTGATGTATTGGCCCAGTTGGTCAATCTCGTCTTGCTGGTCGGCGATGATCGCCTTGACCAGATCGCCAATGGAAATAATTCCGGTGACTTTGCCATTGTCGACCACGGGCAAGTGCCGAATACGGCTGTCGGTCACTTGTTCCATGCAACTTTGCACATTGCTGTCGCTACTGGTCGTAACAACGTCGGCCGTCATGATGTCGCGCACTGGCGTGTCGTCCGAAGCGCGGCCTTTGAGGATGACTTTGCGTGCGTAGTCTCGCTCGGTGACGATACCGAGAAGCTGGTCGCCGTCCATGACTATCAATGCACCGACAGACTTCTCCGCCATCATCTTGACAGCATCCAGAACCGTGGCATCAGGAGAAATCGACAGTACGTCGCGTCCCTTGACATCGAGCAGTTGTTTCACAAGTTTCATCGAACTCCCCTTGATCGTAGTACGAGAGGATTCGATCATGTGGCAACACGTTGACAGCCCTCGCGCGCCACTAACCGGACCTCGCAAGCTGAGGCCCCAGAGTATACGACTGCGAGCCAACGGTGTTAATCCGATGCGCGACGAACATGATATTGACGGGTGTCCGGGCTTTTTTAGCTGCGGTCGTCCACCGCACCCTGAATATCAGAGTAGCGAATTCCGCCCGAGCCATCGTTCAGAATCGTCAGGTTGTGACTGACCTTGTGAACATCGATGCCGCCGGAACCGTCTTCTATGCTGACACTGCCCTGCACACCGCGCACCCGGATACCGCCAGAGCCATCCACAATATGCACGTCGCCGGCAATATTCTGCAGCTCAATGGACCCGGAGCCGTCATCGATACTGACCGGACCACCGGTATCGCGCAGGGAAATCGACCCGGAACCATCCTCGACGGTAATGGCCGCAGTCGTCCCACGCACCTCCAGCGGGCCGGAGCCGTCATCCAGTCGCAATGCCATTGACGATGGCACCTGTACATCCAGGTGCACGTGCGGGCTAGCGCCGAGCGACCATCGCTTCTGCTCAAAGCGGGCCACCAGCCGCAGTACGTTGCCGTCCGGCACCAGGCTCAACTCCAGATCGCGCTTGATCAGCTCTGCCGCTTTGTTGTGGTCCACACCCGGCAACACGACCGTCGCCGTTACGGTCACCTGGCGGGCGCCGGGTGCGCCAATGATGTTCAGGCGACCTGCCGCGGCTTTGACGTCGAGTACGTCC
This sequence comes from Woeseia oceani, assembly GCF_001677435.1. Lineage (GTDB taxonomy): Bacteria > Pseudomonadota > Gammaproteobacteria > Steroidobacterales > Woeseiaceae > Woeseia > Woeseia oceani. The sequence continues at coordinate 665,402 of NZ_CP016268.1, read as the reverse complement.
ACGCCTTGTGAAGAATGCCGCAATTCCCGGACTTCTTCGTAATCATTCCACGCGGCGTGCGCGAAAGTCGCCACAAACAGGGCGAGTATAAGTGTGCTTTTCATAGGTTGACCTCTTGCCAGCAGTAAATGTCCGGCTGTTTGGTCTTCTGATGCCGCGCAAGACGTTTCGGTTGCAAAGAGACAGTGAAACGTTCCGCAAGACTGAGGTAGATTGCCATGACTGCTGTCATTAGGGGACTGAGCGGCATGCCCAGAACGACCGATCTGCGTAGCACATCGCCTGACACCATCGCAGGTGTCCAGCCAGACTGTATCGATGCAGCCGGGCTGCTCTCCGGCGCACCGGTAAATCCCGCAGTGGTACAACTTATTAGCACAGCGGCAGCGAGCAACGGCTACCTCGCGATCAAGAACCTGTTCAGCCACAACAACGCTGATCTCGCACTGCTCGCTTCAATGCATGAGTTCTTCAGCCTCCCGGATGATGACCAACGCAAGGCAGCCGTCTCTGTTGCCAAACGGCAGATAAAGCACGGCTGGATGCCACTGTACGGAGAACCGGCCTATCAGCCGGGAACACGCGCGCACGTCGAATCGTTTGATTTTGGCAGGCCACGCCGCGGTGATGACGACCCACTGCACAGCAGTATCTGGCCCGAACTCCCCGGCTTTCACCACGCCAGCCGCAACGCATGGGATGTATTGAGCAAGGCCGGTTTCGCATTGCTGGACGCCATCTCGGTCGCACTCGATAAGCCGGCGCCGTTCCTGCGGGCACAATGTGACTCTCAGGACCGCAGCACCATGCGCCTTTTGCACTACCCAGGACAACAGCGGCAAGCCGAACCGGGCGATGTCGGGATCGCCGCGCACACAGACTTTGAATGCATCACGCTGCTGTATCAAACCGCGGCCGGACTCGAGCTGCGGGACCCACAAGGTCGTTGGCACGATGCGACCGCCAGTGATCGTCAGGTGATCGTCAGGTGATCGTACTGTTTGGCGACATGCTGGAGGCCTGGTCAAACGGCCGGTTCCAGGCAACCGGCCACCGGGTACGCATGACCGACCAGAAGCGTATGAGCTTCGTCCTGTTTTTTGCGGTCAATGATGGAGTCACAGTAGCGCCGCTCGACAGTTGTGTGGATGCCGACAACCCACCGCGGTACGACGCCCTTACGCAGCAACAACACAGCGAGCGAGAGCTGCGTCGCGCCGAGCAATACCGCGATCAGAGTTGACGCGCGAATGGCAGCAGCAAGCTGTCCAGTGCTGCCCGGTCCAGCCAGCGTCCGTTCAACATGACGCCATGCACACGGCGCGTGTTTCTGACATCCGCCAGCGGGTTGTCATCCAGCAATACGAGGTCGGCACGCTGGCCACGCTCGACGGTACCGGTCTCACCCGCGTGACCGAGCCAGCGGGCGGCATTAACAGTGCCGGTCCGCAAGGCCTGGTAAGGGGTGAGGCCCGCCTCGACCAGCATCGCCAGCTCGCGGTGTATGGAGAATCCCGGGACATTGAAAACCTGTGGCGCATCGGAGCCCAATAACAAGCCTGCGCCTGCATCGTGCAAAGACTTGATCAACTGCCGGCGCAACAGGATCGCCCGAGCAGCGAGTTCATCGTTGTAATCTGCGTCGGCCTGCAGTTCGTTTTTGCTCTCCACCCAACGGCGGACTGTCGCCGCCGGCATGTATTTCATTTCGGGCCAGGCGGCCATCTGCTGGGCCGGCTCAGCATTGACGAGGTGCTCGAACAGGCTTTGTGTTGGCACATTCCACACACCGGCTTCGGCGCTCGCCCGAGCCACGGCTGGCAACAACGATTCGTCGGCGTAAGGCGCGAGGAATACGTCAAAAAAGCCGCCAAAACCGCCGCTGGCACCTGAATGGGCAGGTACCAATAGAGGCATGTAGCCGTCCAGGTGATCAATCGTCGCGATGCCGTGCTGCAATGCCAGCGGCACACCGACATCGGCCGGTACATGGCCGGCGAAGCGGATGCCCGCTTCCTCAGCCGCCTTCGCCATTGCGACGAACTCAGCACGGGTCAGGCCGGGGTGTATTTTCAAAAAGTCAAAACCGGCCGCGGCTTGCGAGCGTACCTTATCGGCCGCCTGGCCCGGGCTACTGACACTGTTGCCGTTGAACGAGGGTCCGGAGGTGTACAGTCGCGGCCCGAGGACTTCACCGCTTGCGATATCCGTACGGAGCTGCAGGTGCGCTGCGTTGCCCAGCATACCGCGCACGTTGGTTATACCGTTCGCCACGTACAAGACCAGTACCCGCTCCAGGTCGACACCGCTTTCCGCGGGAACGTGGCCGTGCATTTCGGACAAGCCCGGCATCAGGTAACGGTCCGTGCCATCAACGATCAACGCACCCTCAGGTACCTCGGTATCCTGCACGGCCCCAAGCGACACAATACGCTGATCGCGTACCAGCACGGTTTGCTCAGTTAAGACCCGCTCGTCCTGCAGGCCAACGACATTGACATTGACGAACGCGACCTCGGCCGCCATTGCGGCGGGCATCTGCGACAGCCACAGAAGAAAAATCAGACAGTAACGCACCATCCGCAACTCCGTTCTAAACAGTCTTTGAACAGCAACCCCTGTCGCCGTTCCATCCAGCATTTGAATCAGATGATTTTTCGCAGGGTCTCGCGGCTGATATTTGCACCGCAGATAATGACAATGACGTTCTTGCCACGAATCTCCCGGGTTTTCTTGCGCAATCCGGCCAGAGCCACGCCGGCCGCCCCTTCCAGCAGCATGTGGTGAGCGTCGATGAAATCGCGCATGGCCGCGGCGATTTGCTCTTCAGAGACCAGCACAAAATCAGAGACGAATTCCTGGCAAAGTTCGAAGGTGATGGCACCCGCTTCGATGCCGCCTGCGGTACCGTCCGACAACGTCGGAGAACTGGGCAGCTCCAGTATTTCTCCACGGCGAACCGACTCTGCCATCACTGAGGAAGCGGCTGGCTGGCAGCCGATCACCTGCAACCCCGGAAACGCCGAACGCAGGAACCCGGCGGTGCCGCTGATCAGACCACCACCGCCCACCGCGACGAACAATGCATCCAGCTTGGTCGTTTGGCGCGCAATTTCGACCCCACAACTACCCTGACCGGCGATGACGTCTGCGTCGTTGTACGGTGAAAGGTAGTGCATGCCATGTTCGGCAGCATATTCCATGGCATGAATTTCAGTATCCAGGCCATCGGTACCGAAGAAACGCACGTCGGCGCCTGCGCGTTTGATCGCATCGACTTTTGCACTGGAGGTTTGCTCGGGGACAAACACCACGCCCTTCATTTTCAAGCGCGCCATGGCGTAGGCCACAGCGGCACCGTGATTGCCGCTGGATGCCGTCACCGCACCCCGCGAGCGCTCGTCGGCGGTCATGGACAACAGCTTGTTGAAGGCTCCACGCAACTTGAAAGAACCGGTTATTTGCAGGTTCTCCAGTTTCAGCCAGACATTGGCACCGGTCTGCTCGCTGAAAAACGGCGAGTGCTCCAGGGGCGTCTGGCGGATGTAGGGTGATATGCGATTGGCGGCTAGTACCGCGTCCGCGGGCAGGCGATCTTTATTCATCGCGCTACTGTACCGCAGAGCGACGACTAACGTTAGCGTGGCCGGCTTTGATACAGGCAGCGTTGCCCCGCACGCGAGCGCCGCATTCCGGGAAACGCGCCAGCACTTACAGCGCGGTCTCGTCCAGGCGAAAGCGGATTGGCGGAATGCTGCCGACGCATCGCAGTACCTGTCACAGATCCGTATGCGACTCGCCGCATAAACGGACGTACGGTCAGCGCTCTATCGTGTAGCTGATGTCCACGCCGGCCGCCCGCTTGCCCGAAGTCGCTTTGATACCGAAACCGCTGGCAAGGTCGTAACGCACACTGATCACGTTTTCTTTGTCGAACAAACCAATGCCGTAACTGGCGTACAAACGTGGCGCAATATAGGTGCCGACGTCGACCGCGCCTACGCCCTGTTCGTAGTTGAAATCGCTACCCGTGGCGAGCAGGGTCAAGGCACGATCCTCACTCGTCGCCGGAGTGGTGTAGACCTCGAGCTTGGGGCGCTGCGCTGTACCGGTTACCAGTACCCCGGCCCGTCGAATTTGCGAGTTACCGAATATCTCGCGCTCAGCGCGTACCCGTAGTTCGGGATTGCTTGCCGGAACATTCGGAAAGCGGACCGTACCCTCGCTGATCTCGAGCAGCTGCCCGTAAGCCTCGAACTTGCCGGCAATATCGAAACCACCACTGGCCATCGGCAATGCCGGGCCGCGCCACTCGAAGCGCGTCTTGCCACGCAAGCGGGCCTCGGCAACATCCAGATCGATGATGACGTTGTCACCGAGTTCGAACTCAACAGCTCCCGTGAAGTTGAGCGGTGATTCATTCTCCGCCACCACTGCCTCCGGCGGCAGTTGCTCACCGACGTAAACAACGTCGTCGCTTTCGCTGACGCCGGTGTTGATCAGGTTCACGGATGCGAGTCGCGCGGCGGGCACCGTAATCCTGCCATTGATACTCAGATCGTTGTTACGCAACCCCAGCTGCACATCCGGATTGATAGTGACACTGAGATCCTCCAGATTAACGAAGGTCAGATTCGTGCCCGCCAATGACAGTTCCAGGCCTGCGCTCCGCCCTTGTAAATAATCCGCACTGCTCGACAAAGTGCCGCGCCCTTCGCCGGCGCGGAATGTCGTCTGCAATTCAATACGGTTACCCGGGCGAATTTCGCTGGTTACCTGTATGTCTTCCAGCCTCAATCCCAGCGGATCGTAAACCACGCGACCATCGCGCAGCGTGAGGCCACCGGAGAATTCCGGCGCCTCGAGTGACCCGCCTACCCGTATGTCGGCGTCGAGCAATCCCTTGGCTTCGTCAACTATCGGAAAAATACGGGCACCGACGCCTATGTCGCGGATGCTTGCCGTCAACCGGCCTTCGACAGGACTTTGCTGACCGCGACCAACATCCAGCACGCGAAATTCGCCGTTAATCTCAGCGGCATCGGAGAATGGCAGGCTGATCTCACCGGCCAACAGCTGGCCATCATCGAGTTCGAACGCAGCGAAGCCTGCGCGTGTGCGCAAGGTCAGGCGCTCGTCGAACTGGTTGCGTATCAGTCCGGGGGTGACATCGACACGGCCAGTACCCGAGACCAGGCCATTCGCGGAGTTCACCAGCTTGACGTTGCCGTTCAGCGTTTGGGTAAATTCCAGATCGGAGCCGGTCGCTGCACGCAGCAGATCGAGTGGCAAGGACTCAAGCTCGAAAGCGAACTGGTAACTGCCGCCCGCCGCCCAGTCACCGTTGAGGCAAACACCGCCACCCGTCTCAACATCGATACAGGATTCGCTCAACCGCACCTGACTGGCCGCCAACTCAAGCTCCGCTGGCTGGCGCAGCGACACGGCTGATTCGTTCTCTCGTTGCAAGGTCAACTCATCGAGCATTCCGCTCCAACCAGCGCTGCCAAGCTTGCGCCAATCATCAAGCCCACCGTGCAACGCAAGCGATGCCTGAAAGTCAGCAGCGACTACGCCGGCCGACATCTGATGCTCTTGCGGCAGGCCGTGCAACTCAATGCTGGCGCTTTCAAGCAGTTGCTCGCCGCGGGCAATATTCTGTGCAGAAACAGTTACGCCCAGCGGCATCCCGCCCTCGCCGACGACGTTGCGTGCCTCAAGCTTTTCCACAAGGAATTGCTGCCAGCGAAGGTCCTCCCCAACGAGTTCGATGCTCAGTAACGGCAGTTCCGTGGACGCCCGCAAATTGCCTTCGCCTCGCAAGCTGCCTGCCGCCTCAGGCATGAAGTCGGCCAGCGACTCAACCTCAATGACGAACTGCAAACCTTCGGCAGCCTGCCAATCTCCGTTCAGCAGCAACGACGAGTCGCCCGACTGCACTCGCAACTGATCGGTACTTACCTGATCACCATCAACGTGGACTCGACCAGAGGCCGAAAACGCCTGGCTCCGCAGCGCACCAGAAAGCGCTTCAATCTGAAGGTCCAGCGCGAACGGAGTGACCTGGCCGCTCGCTGCGAACCGGCTGCTGATCTGTCCCGGGTAATCCGGCATGAAAGCCGTAGTCTGCAGGCTTCGCGCATCAAGCCTCGCCGAAAATTCGTTCGCCCCTACCCAGCTGTAGGCCAGCTCGCCGGTTACATGGCCGCCCAGCACCTGGCTGTCATCAATGACCAGCGCCAGACCTTCACGAGTGCCATTGCCAGCCAACGCAAAACTGCCTTCCGGAATATCGCGGCCACTGACAGCAATGTCACCGGCCAAGGTCCAGTTTTCCGGTGTACCGCGCACTGTCAGTTCAGCGCGACGACTTGCAAGATCGGCGACGGACGGCGCCAGCGGCCATTGCAGTTCTGACCACTCGAGGTTCATGTCGACGATGCCACCGTCCAGGTCGAGCACGCCCTCGGCACGAACGGCAGCCGGCCCATCCGCCTGCTGCAGCTGCAGACTGGCAACGTCCAGTCGCGCCCCGGACAAGCCGGCCTCGGCGGAGCCCGTTAATCGCTGTTGCTCCGGCCAGTCCTGAATCCAGCGACGCGGTTCAAGCCGTTGCAAATCGATTTTTGCTGCAGCACTGAACTGATCCGCCCAACGCACTGTTCCGTTGACCGTGGCGTCAACGTCGGCCGAGTGCAAGTTCAGCTGCTCGACCTGCAGCTCCGCAAGATCACCTCGCAGCGTGCCAGTCGCGTTGACAGGCCCGGTTGATTCGGTCGCCAGCGCCACTTCAATCTCAATGCCGTAGTCCTGCATGCCGCCGGTCAGCGTTGTCGTCAACTCGTGCAACGAAACGACGGCTTGTTCGCCATTCAAAGGCCACTGCAACCGCTTGGCCGCGGCAAGCAAGTCGAAGCGCGGTTGGTTATCGACATCGCTGATCGTTCCGTTGACCACGATTTCATGAGTCACCGAACTGAGATCCAGAGTCATTCGGTTCAGGTTGCCGTCCAGCTGCAAGGCGAGCGCGACTGGTTCTTTACTGGCCGTGCCAACCTCGAGTTCAGTGCTGGCTGCCAGTGACAACTGCAACGGAAAGGGTTCCGCCAGACCCAGAGCACCCGAGGCGTTCGCCCCGGCCAGCGGCGCAGCAACAGACAGTTGTTCAATCAGTAACTCATTGTAGAGACGCGCAACCAGCTGCAACCGATCAAGGTGCAACTCACTGGCGTCCTCCAAAACGAGATCGACATTGCTAACAGTGAGCTGGCGAACGCTCACCGGCAACGGCAAGCGCATGGCCGCAAGAATCTGCCGCACGCTGGCGGCAGGCGCTTTGGCCGGCGCCGGATCAGCCTCAGTCGGCGACAACTGCACCGTTACGTCACTGGCCTGCAGTTTCTCCACCGTCACACCCAACGGAAACAGATCAGGAGTTACTGCCAGAGTCAGTTGCCCGATGACGATAGCCGTGCCCGGCTGCTGAAAACTCAAGCGTTCGAAATGCAGTCCACCGCTCACGGTTCCGCGCAACGAACCGGCGGACAATTGCTCCGGCAGGGCCGCGCTCGCGCGCGACCAAAGCCAGCTGGCACCCGATTCTGTGCGCAGCAACCAAAGCATTGCGGCACCGGTGACGAGTACTGTGCCGACCAGCAGTATCAGCAAATAACGAGCACCACGTCTGATCACAGTAGCGGCGACCCCATCGTGAAGTGAATTCGCCACGGCTGGCCGTCGACATCCAGCGCACGGGCGAAGTCGACCCGCACTGCTCCGGCAATCGAGTACCAGCGCACACCGAAACCAACGCCCTTGCGCAATTCTGCTTCGTCCCAATCGTTGAACGCATTGCCGATATCCGCGAATGCGGCGACTGACCAGGCGGACGCGACTTTCATTTCAATCTCGGCGCTGGCCGAAACGACATTGTTGGAACCAATGTCATTGTTGCTGAGTTCTTCGAAGCCGTAGCCTCGAACGCTGTTGCTGCCTCCCGCTTTGAAGCGGTATCGATCCGGTAGCTGGGTTACCGACAGCGAAAACGGTTCACCGTCGACGGTGCCCGTGATTTCGCGCACATCGGCATCGCTGTAACCCAGTTCCGCGCGTAGCAGGACCTTCCAGCGATCGCCGTACAAATAGCTCCGGCGAGTGGAAACATAAAACTGGCTGAAATCCCGCTCAGAACCCCAGGCTTCGTTGCCGGTGAACAGCCACGCTCGCTCGCGGTGCCCCTCCGTTTCGAACGCTTTGCCACTCACAGCCGGCCAGTCCCATTCAACACCTAGCGCCAGCGTACTGACCGTGTTGCGGAACAAGCCGCTGAAACGCGGATCATCTGCCAGCGCGACAATGTCCGCGGCGGAATCAGTGCCTGGACGGTAGTCGAACGATTCGCGAATTAACTCCAGGTAAACCGTTTCCAGTATTTGCTGGAAACCCTGCTTGCGATCACGCACGTGAAGCCGACCGAATCGCGCATTCAGGTCCTGGACCTGACCGTTGGCGAGGGTCACGAAGTCTTCGTCATTTTGCTGCCGCTTGAATTCCAGATCCTGGTTGTCGTAGCGCAATGCGGAGCTGGCGACCCAGTACTGGCGCTGTGCCGTGCGGCGCGGAATGCGGTAGTCGGCACGAATTGAAAATTCATCATCGATCTCCCGGTAACCGGTACCGACATCGATACGATCGCCCTTGGTGGACAGACGGTGCCTGCTCCACAAACCCTGCAGGCGGATTCCGGTATCGGTACCGAAACCGACAGACCCCTGATAGGTATTCTTGGTATCGCCTGCCAGTTTCGTGTGCAGATTGACGACTGGCGGCGTCTGCTCGAACAAACGCTCCTCTCGCACCTCAATATCAGTGAAATAGCCGGTACGCCACAAGTCGAGGCGAAACTGTTCAAGCAGTTCTGTGTTGTACGGCATACCAGGCTCGAAGCGCGGCACATTCTCCAGCACCCACGGTTTCAGAATATCCTGGTCGTAGATGACTTCACCGAACAACACCTGCGGGCCGCTGTCCAGAACCAGGTCAAGTCGCGCCTCGTTCGCCGCGAGGTCCACGGAAATTTTTTGCTGGACAAAGCGTGCCTGCAGGTAACCCTGAGTTTCTGCTGCGATCAGAACCGCCTTTTTCTGTTCTTCCCAGCGCGGTTGATTAAGGACGGCACCCGCCGGCAATGGCCAGTTGCGTTTCCAGTTGCGCAGCTCGGCATTGTCCGCGCCATCCCCTGTGACTTCTATATTGGCGGCCGCAATGCGCATCGGCTCACCGGGACGGACCTGCACACGCATGCGCCAGTTGTCGGTCGCCACAGGTACCAATGTCGCCGTAATCTCTGGCTGGTAATAGCCGTACGGCTTTAGCGCATCGCGTACGCGCTCTCGAGCTTCGTCACTCAGTTCATCGAATCTGCCCGCCGAAATACGGGTATTGCCAGTGAAGCCAAACCGCTCGAGATGCATGCGCACGTTGCTGAGCAACGGGTCCGAAATGCCGGTTACGACATAATTCAGTTCATTGGCGAAGGATGGCTGCGCGAGCATTGCGCCAAGAAGCAGCCAGGCAAGGCGCTGCCGCGTTCGTAAACTGAATACCCGCACTATGTTTTAACCATTGTCAGAAGGCCGTGCATTGTAATAGGACAATTCCACACTGCATGTAGTTTCGACCGTAACGCCGCAATTTAGCGGCGGCGCAGATCGCGACTAGCTCGCCATGCCATTTCGGCACCGCCCGGCCAATCGTTAGCCGATAATCGATTTAACATCATACAGCTATGTGCGGACTGGCAAATTGACAGCTCCCGGAGGCCATGCCACGATCATCCGTCAATTGACAAAGGCACACCTGTCGAAAGTCAGGGTCGCAAAGCCACCGGTCTAAGGGGAAACCTACGACAGCGGGGTTGCCAACAGTTCCAGGCGTCACGCGCCTGTCAGGCAGCCGCCGCCCTTGCAACCGGTTTAACGCCGCGCCTCCCCTGCCTGCCGACTGTTCCCCGTGTGCCGCAAGGAGTGGAGCATGGGCGCAGATATACTCAGGCAATCAGGCGCATTCCGCGTTCGCGGTACCGCCAGGCCGTGCACGTTTCAGCCACAGGATGAACGCGAATTGTTTCGCGCGTTCGCACCGAGTGCCAACTTCCTGCCCCCGTTCCGCCCGGCCGGGGCGCGCAGTGCTGCTACCGATTGCAATTCAACCACTGCCGGAACGGTTGTTGACCTGACAACGCTGAACGCCATACGGGATATCAACCTGAATGAATTCACGGTGACGGTGCAGCCGGGCGTGCGCATCCGCGAGCTGGCCACCGAGCTGGCATCGCAGGGCCTTGAACTTGAGGGTTGTCACGATTTGATGGACCGTACTGTCGGCGGCGCGGTTGCCGGTGGCTGCATCGGGCCGGCAATTGGCGGCGATGGCGGCCTGTTCGCGGCGCAACTGTGCAGAGCAAAGTTGCTCACGCCGAGCGGTGCTCCGCTGGAAGTCGACGCAAGCAAGAATAATCTGCTCAGTGCGCTGCGGCTGAGCTACGGCATGCTGGGTGTGCTCTATGAGTTAACCCTGCGGGTTCGCCCGGTGCGGCCGTTCAGCGCGAATCATCGACGTTGCACGATCAGCGAGTTCGCCGCGATTTCAGACAAAATTGCCCGCAGTCCCGCGGGTGTGCGTTTCTGGCTTATGCCGTTTCGCGACCGGGTCTATCTGGATTTGCGCCGGCATGACAGCAGCAGTGCCGAAGGCGGGCGGCTGCCGTGGCGCATCAAGGACTGGGGCGAGAGCACGGTGTTGCCGCACGTTTTCAAATCGCTTAAGCACATCGTGCCGGTCAAGGGTGTGCGTTACCGATTGATCGATGAGATAAGCAGCATCACGCAAGGCCTGGTTAACAACCGCCTGGTCGAACACGGCAGCAACTCAACTATCCAAACGGGTGGAGCGCATACGCAGACGCTGAACTACTCGACCTGGCTCTTCCCTGCCGCCGACTTTGCCATCGTTGTTCGGGCCTACCAGGAGTTCTGCCTGCGGATTCGCAATGAGACCGGCTTTCGTTGCGATATGCCGACGATGGGCTTTCGCCTCAACCGAGATCCATCCGCCTTACTGTCACCCATGTTCGACGAAGCCATGATCGCATTGCGCGCCATTTCCACTCAGTCTGCCGGCTGGGAGGATTTTGCGATCGACTTCGCCGGCTTTGCCGAGCACTGGGGCGGCGTGCCCTTGTTCAACCAGTCCCGCAGTCTCTCGCAAGACCACGCCCGACAGGTCTTTGGCGAGCGCATCGAGTTTTTTCGAAAAGTCCGCCGCCGGCTCGACCCCGAGAACCGCATGATGAATCCGTTCTTGTCGCAGTATTTTCTCTAGCCTGATCAAGCAGTAGCGGCGCTGCGCCTGCCCGGCGCCGGCGGCTCGCGCTCGCCTCCCTGTAGCCAGGCCTGCGCCACCCCCAATCCAAATTTCGCTCCCGCGCATCTTAGAGTCAGTGGCAATCGCCCGGTCTCGTTACGGTGACGTTGCGCTTAGCCTACCTAGTGTTATACTCAACTATAACACCAACATACCGAGGACTTTCCGATGTCTCCCAGATCAGCACTATTGCGCTTGGTACCGCTGGCCGTGTGCTTCTCGCTGGTGACCGGCTGTGGGGTGGGCGAGGCCCGAATCGCCAGCGCGGCCCCCCCTGCAGCACCGCTGCCAGTGACCGGAGTAAGCGCTTATATCACTGATTTATATGCCACTTATCAAGCAACCTCGACATTGAATGCTGACCGCGACGCCGCCGTTCCGGCACGAGTCAGTGGCGAAGTGGTGGCATTGCTGGTCGAGGAAGGCGATCGCGTTGTGCAGGGGCAATTGCTGGCGCGGCTCGATGGTCAACGCCTGCAGCTGCAGGTCCAGCAGTCGGCCGCCGAACATACCCTGCGCCGTACCGAGCTTCGCCGCCAGCAACGGCTGCACGAACACGGCCTGGTCAGCGCCGCATCCTTTGACAGCCTGCAATACGACGTGGAAGCGCTGGCTGCCGCTCTGGAGCTCGACCGGCTGAATTACAGCTACACGGAAATTCGTGCCCCGATCAGCGGGGTCGTCAGCAGCCGGGCAATAAAGCTCGGCCAGTACCTGAAGCCCGGTGATCTTGCCTTCCGCATCAGCGACACGACACAACTGGTAGCCACTGTTCGCGTACCACAGAACGAACTTGAACATTTTCGGGTCGAATTGCCATTGAGCCTGCAAGTCAACGCCGCCGGGACCCGGGAATACCCCGCACTGATCGACCGGATCAGCCCTGTGGTCGACCGCAGTGACGGCACCTTCCGCGTTACCAGCTACGTGGACAATGCCGACGGCGAACTGGCACCCGGCATGTTCGCGAAAATCAGCGTCCGCTATGAAAAGTTTGCAGACGCCGTGGCTCTGCCGGAAAGCGCGGTCATGGAAGAGGACGGCGCCTTTGTCGTCTACGTAATCAGCAACGGACAGGCAGAACGGCGGGAGATCGTTCCCGGTGTTCGGGATCGAGGACTGGTACAGATAGTCGATGGCGTCAGCGCCGGTGATGTCGTCATTAAGAACGGCTCGACGGGCGTTCGCGATGGAACAGCCGTCGTTGCGATGAATCTTGCGGTTGCCCAGCAGCGCCGCTAGCACATAACAAAAGAGGGAGCGTTACGAAATGACAGCCAACAGGGCCTCAGGATTTCTGCTTGTACTGTTGCTGGCCGCGTGTCAGTCGGAGACAGCGTCAGAATCCGCCAGCGAGAATGAGCCGCTGCCGGCGATCCCCGTCGAGGCCGCGTACCCGAGTCGGGGCGACATCGTTTCAACCTATTCGGGTACTGCCGCGATTGAAGCACTGGCCGAAGCGACGGTCATCGCCAAAGTCGGGGGAGAAGTACGGGAAATACAAGTTGAGGAAGGCGACGACGTCCGTGCCGGCCAGTTACTGGCACGACTCGACGGCGATCGGCTGCGGCTGATACAGACTCAGGCCGAGGCCAACCTGCAGAAACTGCGCCGCGACTTTCAGCGGAATCAGGACCTGAAGGACCGTAGCCTGATCAGCGCCGGCGATTTCGAAAAAATCCAGTACGAAATGGAGGCACTTGAGGCCAGCTACAAAATGGCCAGTCTCGAAGTCAGCTACACCGAAATACGCGCCCCGATTGACGGCGTGGTCTCGGAGCGCTTCGTAAAAACAGGCAACACGATTGATGTCAACGCGAAGCTGTTTCATGTCACCAGTCTCGACCCACTGGTCGCGTACCTGCACGTGCCTGAACGGGAATACCGACGCATGTCGCAGGGAATGCCAGCAACCATTCAGGTTGATGCCCTGGGCGGTGCGCGTTACACAGCAAGCATTGCCAGAATCAGTCCGGTTGTAGACCCGTCCACCGGCACGTTCAAAATCACCGTGGAAATCTCCGACCCGGAACGACGTTTGAAACCGGGCATGTTTGCGCGCATCGGAATTGTTTCCGACATACATGCCGACGCCCTGCAAATCCCGCGCAGCGCTATTGTTGACGACGGCGGCGAAACATCCGTGTTTGTTGTCAAAGATGAAACCGTCAGCCGCCGCCCGATCCGCACCGGCTTTGTGGCCAATGGCAACATCGAAGTTGTCGAAGGGCTGAATGACGGTGAGCAGATTGTGATTGTCGGCCAAAGCGGATTGCGCGACGGCTCGCGCGTCGAGCTGATCGACACGAGCCCCGACGCGAATAATGTACTGGCAGCGCCAGCACCAAGTTCGCAAGACGAAAGCTGACAGGTACCGGACTATGCGGCGACTCATCGAAATCGCGACCCAGCGGCGCGTCACCATCGTCATGTTCACTATCGCCATAGTGCTGTTTGGCATGGTGTCCCTGTCACGCCTGAACGTTAACCTGCTGCCCGACATTTCCTATCCAACCATCACGATTCGTACCGAACTGACTGGCGCGGCACCCGTCGAGATCGAAAACCTCCTGACCAAACCCATAGAAGAGGCCGCCGGCATCATCCGGAACGTACGGCTGGTGCGCTCGGTGTCGCGCTCCGGTCAGTCGGACGTGACCCTCGAGTTTTTGTGGGGCACGGACATGAACATTGCGGGCGTCGATGTTCGCGAAAAGATCGATATTCTCGAACTTCCGATCGAGGCCAGCCGTCCCTTGTTGTTGCGGTTTGATCCGTCAAGTGAACCCGTCATGCGTTTCGGCCTGCTGCGTAGCGAAGAAGGTATCGCCGGTACCGACAGTGATGAAGCCACTCTCAAGTCTTTGCGGCGCCTCGCTGAAGACCGTATCAAGAACGATCTGGAGGCGGTCGAAGGTACCGCCGCCGTCAAAGTCAGCGGCGGTATGGAAGATGAAATCCAGATTCGCGTGGACCAGCAAAAGCTGTCGCAACTCGGACTCAGTATCGCGGAGGTTGCCAATCGACTGCGCGCCGAAAACGTCAATTTGTCCGGCGGTCGACTGGAAGAAGGAGCTCAGCGCTTTCTGGTCCGCACCATCAACGAATTTCAGAATGTTGAAGAATTCGCCGATGCCATCGTAGCCAATGTCGGCGGTACACCGGTTTATCTGCGTGACATCGCCACTGTCAGTCGCGGCCACAAAGAGCGAGAAGCCATTACCCGCATCAACGGTCGTGAATCGGTGGAGCTGGCCATATACAAAGAGGGCGATGCCAATACGGTACAGGTAGCTCGACGCATCAGTAATCGACTCGAGAGTGTTCGCGAAACCTTGCCGGACGGCCTGGACCTGACCCTCGTCTATGACCAGTCCACGTTCATTTCGGCGGCTATCCGCCAGGTCACGTCCGCCGCCATCTTCGGCGGCCTGCTCGCTATCGTCGTTCTCTACGGCTTTCTGAAAGACGCTCGTGCGACCGCCATTATTGCAATCGCTATTCCGGTATCGGTTATCGGCACATTCCTGCTCATGTACAGCAATGGCGTTTCATTGAACATCATGTCGCTTGGCGGTATTGCGCTGGCGGTAGGGATGCTTGTGGATAACGCCATCGTCGTGCTTGAGAACATAGTCCGCAAACGCGAACAAGGCTACGCCCTCGTGCAAGCTGCCCAGGAAGGCACGGCCGAAGTCTCCGGCGCGGTAGTTGCAGCAACACTGACCACCGTCGCTGTCTTCTTTCCCATGGTCTTCATCAGCGGTATCGCGGGCCAGCTGTTCCGCGATCAGGCGATGACAGTGACCTTCGCGTTACTGTTTTCACTGCTGGTCGCGCTGACCTTGATACCGATGCTGGCCGCATTGTCACCCGGCGGGCGATACGGCAACGACGACGGCACACCGCCGAACCGTTTCACCCGCGGCGTGGCACTCGTCCTTCGCGGCGTCAGGTTTCTGTTCGCACTGCTTGGCAAAGCTGCCCGATTGGTGCTGCTGGTACCCGGCTTTCTGCTCGACCGCCTGTACCGGGTCACAGCGCATTACTACGAGCCGCTCTTGGCATGGTCATTACGCCACCGGACCGCGGTTATTGTTGGCGCACTGGGTATTTTTGCCGCAACGATGCTGTTAATACCGCGTTTGGGCAGCGAACTCATTCCACAGCTCTCGCAAGGCGAATTCAACTTGCAGCTACGGCTTGCGCCGGGCTCGCCGCTGGCCGAAACGGACCGCGCCATCCGAACCGCGCAGACCGCTGCCAGCCAGCTGGATGAAGTCGAACTCACCTATTCCGTTGCCGGTACGGGCAACCGGCTCGATGCCAATCCGGTTGATGCCGGCGAACACAGCGGATCGTTGAACATCACCTTGAAATCCGCAGCTGGCAAGGAAGCGGAAGAGCGGGTAATGACCGCACTGCGTAACGAAGTGTCACGGATTCCTGGTACGCAGTACGAATTCAGTCGCCCGTCATTGATGAGTTTTGCAAGCCCGCTGCAAATCGAAATAGCCGGCTTCGACCTCGACGGACTCGAACGCATCAGCAACACCGTCGTTCGCGAACTCGATCAATCCGGACGCTTTACTGATGTCCGCAGCAGTTTCGAACAGGGCAATCCTGAAATCCAGATCGTATTCGATCAGGAACGTGCAGCGCGATTGGGACTGGCCGTTCGTGACATTGCTGACCGGGTGGTTGCCAATGTGCGCGGTGAAGTCGCGACGCGATACACCTGGCGCGATCGGAAAATTGATGTGCTGGTACGCAGTGTGGACAACCAGAATTCAAGCATCGATGAGATCCGCAACCTGATCATCAACCCCGCATCGGACCGACCCGTGACGCTCGATGCGGTCGCCGATGTTTCCGTGGCGCTGGGCCCTGCCGAGATTCGCCGCGTCGCGCAGGAACGTGTGGCTATCGTCAGCGCCAACATCGCCTACGGCGATCTGGGTGCTGCGGCAATTGAAGCACAGAAGATCATTGATCAGCTGCGGATTCCCGCCGGTCTGACGGCCACGGTTGCCGGTCAGAACGAAGAAAAAGAAGAATCGTTCCGCTCCATGCAATTTGCACTGGCGCTCGCTATCTTTCTCGTCTACCTCGTGATGGCCTCCCAGTTTGAATCACTGATTCATCCGTTCGTCATTTTGTTCACGATTCCTCTGGCGCTGGTCGGTGCCGTCATCGCCCTGTTCATCACCGGAACCACCGTGAATGTCGTGGCCTTGATCGGTGTGATCATGCTTGCCGGCATCGTCGTCAACAATGCCATCGTCCTGGTGGACCTGATTAATCAGCTGCAGGACCAGGGCACCGAAAAACTGGAGGCGATACGGGTCGCCGGCAAAGCGCGTTTGCGCCCGATCCTGATGACCACGCTGACAACGGCACTGGGCTTGCTGCCCATGGCGCTCGGTGTTGGTGAAGGCGCGGAGATTCGCGCACCGATGGCCATCACTGTCATCGGCGGCCTGTTGACCTCGACGCTGCTCACGCTGGTCGTGATTCCGGTGGTCTATTCATTGCTCGACCGCAAGCGCCGCCAGGCAGCAGAGCCCGCTGGCGAACTGCTGGCGGAACGGTCGTAATCCTATGAAACACACCGAGATCGCACTCCGCCGGCCCGTAACCACAGTAGTTGTGTTCGTCGCGCTCGCACTTACGGGTCTGATCGCGTCACGCCTGCTGCCGCTGGAAAAATTCCCCGATATCGAGTTCCCGGGCATATTCGTGCAGATACCGTACGAGGGCTCTACACCGGAAGAAGTCGAGCGTCTGATCACACGCCCGGTGGAAGAAGCGCTGGCCACCCTGTCGGGCGTCAAAAGAATGTCGTCGCGTTCCAATGACAACATGGCGCAGATTTTCCTCGAGTTCGACTGGGACCAAAGCATGGGCGCGAAAGGCATTGAGGCCCGCGCAAAAGTGGACGGTGTTCGCCACCAGCTGCCCAAGGACGTTCGTCGGGTTTTTGTCTTCACCGGCTCACTGGGCGATCAGCCGGTCCTGCAATTGCGAATATCCAGTGACCGGGATCTGTCCGACAGCTACGACATGCTGGACCGTATTCTCAAACGCCGAATCGAACGCGTGCCGGGTGTTTCCAAAGTCGAATTGCACGGCGTGGAACCACGTGAAGTCCGCATTCTGCTGCAATCCGACCGACTCGCGGCGCACGGCGTCAGCATAGACGCTGTGCGTAATCTGCTGGAGCGCAGTAACTTCGCCGTCAGCGCAGGTCGGATCACCGACGGTGGCGCGCGCTTCAGTGTGCGGCCCAAGGGCGAATTCGAGTCTACCGCACAGATTGCCAACCTGGTCATCGACGGTGCCAACCTGCGGCTTGGCGACGTCGCAGAGGTCAGCCTGCGCAGCCCCGATCGCGAATATGGCCGGCACCTCGACCGCAGTTACGCGATCGGAGTGTCCGTCAGCAAAACCACAGGCGCCAACATGGTTGAGGTCACCGACCGGATCATGGACGAAGTGCAGCGCATCGGCGAATTGCCGCAAATGCAAGGCATCAAAATCTTTGACCTCGACAACCAGGGTGACAGCGTACGTGAGTCTCTGGCCGATCTGCTGAGCGCAGGCCTGGTTGGCGCCCTGCTCGCCATCATCGTTCTGTACCTGTTTCTGCGGCAAATATCCACAACGCTCATCGTCACCGCTTCCGTGCCATTCTCGTTGATGATCACATTGGGTGCGCTGTACTTTGCCGACCTGTCTCTCAACATACTGACGATGATGGGCTTGATGCTTGCTGTTGGCATGTTGGTCGACAATGCCGTCGTGGTGACCGAAAGCGTATTCCGGCATCGCGAGAAGAATCCGG
Organism: Woeseia oceani; assembly: GCF_001677435.1. Taxonomy (GTDB): domain Bacteria; phylum Pseudomonadota; class Gammaproteobacteria; order Steroidobacterales; family Woeseiaceae; genus Woeseia; species Woeseia oceani. The sequence goes on along the minus strand of NZ_CP016268.1, from coordinate 647,134 downwards.
ATGACCCTGTAAGGGCCACCCTCACAGGTGTACGCGAAGTCGGCCTTGCAGTCATTGCCGGCACGGCAACCACCGTCATCGTATTTCTGCCCATCATGTTCGGCACCAAGACCGACATCACCGTATTCCTGACGCATGTCGCCGTCACGATCATCGTCGCATTACTCGCCTCGCTGCTGATCGCTCAGACTCTGGTGCCGATGCTCGCCGCAAGAGTCAAAGTGCCGCCGCTGGCTACCGGCGGCCGGGCCATGAAACGCCTTGCCGACACTTACGTGCGTGCACTGGAATGGATACTCGGTAATCCATGGAAGACATTTCTCGGCATTTTTCTGACCTGCGTTATCGGCGTACTTCCCATCATGCCGCCGCTCAACCTGGTCAAGTTCGATGCATTTCCGCAAGACAGCGGACGCCGCTTGTTCATGCCCTACTACATCGAAGGCCAACATCCGCTGGAGCGTGTTGAAGCAAGCGTTAACCGGATAGAGGAGTACCTCTTTGCCAATAAGGAAGCCTTCAATATCCGATCCGTCTACAGCTACTACGACAAGGGAGAGGCCTCTTCCACACTGCTGCTCACAGAAGACGACGAAGCCACGCTGTCGACCAGCGAGGTCGTCGCATTGATCGAAAAAAATCTGCCAAAACTGGCCATCGGCAATCCCAGTTTCGAATTTGACCAACAGGGTGGCGGCAGCGGCTTCAGTCTGCAGCTATCCGGTGATTCGACAACCCGCCTGAATGAACTCGGCGCAGACCTTTCCCGCATTCTCGAGCAAGTGGAAGGGCTGGAAGATGTACGTTCGGACGCTGACGCCGGCGAACGGGAAGTGCAGGTGCAGGTTGACCGGGTTCGTGCAGCCAATGCAGGACTGACCAGCAGTGACGTAGCGGGAGCGATAGCCATTGCCATGCGCGGGCAGAACTTGCGTGAATTCCGCGACGCTAACGGTGAAATAGGTGTTCGCCTGGCGTTCAGAGAGAGCGACAAACAGACCGTTGAACAACTGACCGAACTGCCGCTGTATACCTCGCGTGGCGAGCGCGTGACTCTTGGCAGCGTTGCCAGCTTCCGCCTGGGTCGCTCGCCTGAAACGATACGCCGGACCGATCGGCAAACCGCTGTCGTACTTACGGCTAATCTGGCTGAAGACTTTTCGCTCGAGAAAGTGAAACCAGTCGTGGAAAAGCTGATGGCCGAGTTCAGCCTGCCGCCCGGTTATAGCTGGAAATTTGGCCGCGGGTTTGAACGCAACGACGAGACTCAGCAGATGATGGCAACGAATATCCTGCTCGGCATTGCATGCATTTTCCTGGTCATGGCAGCACTGTTCGAGTCGTTGTTGTTTCCGTTCGCAATCATTCTGGGCTCGATAGTCTTTTCCGTGCTCGGCGTCTTCCTGTTTTTTGCCGCGACCGGCACGACATTCTCGTTCATGGCGTCCATCGGAATAATGATACTGATCGGCGTCGTCGTTAATAACGGCATCGTGCTGGTCGATCACATCAACAACCTGAGAACCTCAGGCCTCACGCGCAACAAGGCCATTATTGAGGCTGGGCGGGATCGTTTGCGCCCTATCCTGATGACCGTCGCAACGACAATACTGGGATTGACGCCACTGGCCGTCGGCACAACTCAGGTTGGCGGCGACGGCCCGCCGTACTTCCCGATGGCCCGCGCAATCATCGGTGGTCTGGCGTTTTCGACAGTTGTGTCGTTGCTTGTGGTACCCGCGCTCTACGCGTACTTCGACTCACTCTCGCAGTGGACCGCCAAGCTGATGCGCACCGTCAGGCAAGAGCCTTTCGTCGCAAAGCACTGAAGCGGCGCGCCAGCAACGGCAGAACCAGCATGCCGAGCAGTCCGAAACCATTGCCACCACCATGACCGATGACCACGACCTCCTCAACGTACGGTCGGTCGCGAACCCGGTCTTCCAGGTCGAGGAAGGACAATGCCGATGAATCGACAGGTCCGTACTCTGCCAGGAATGTGCCGTCGAATGCGTCGTACAACTCGATCAGCAAGTCATAGCTGCCGGCGGGATAGCCGCTTTCAAGCTCTGTCACGATAACGTACTCGTCATCACTGCTCGCGCCATAGATAGTAAAGTCATCGGTTGCCGCGTACTCGTTCCAGGGCCCACCTTCCAGACTGAGGTAGACAACGGCATAGACATCCGCGGCTTCGAAGTATGTATCGGCATCGAAAAGGAGGTCGATGCCATAAAAAAAACCGTCATTGTCGAAATCGTTGAAGAGGATGACATCGGCATCATAAAACCAGAAGTCATCGCTGATCGCTTGCGAGCGCGTTACTGACGACGCCCCGCTGAGCTTTTCTGCAGCGGAATTCTGGCGTGCCCCAGCGGTCTGTAGTGCCGGAAACTCGTGGCGAACTGTTTCTGTCGCGGCCCCGTCCCGGCCACCACGCACGATTTGCCGGCTGGCCGTCACCCGCACTTCGTTGTCGTTCACACTCGATGCGGCTTGCGCGTACGCCGTGACGGCGGCGAACGGCAATGCGAGCAGCCCGCCTAATCCCGCAATGGTCAACATTTTTGCCAGCTTGTATTGAGTGGACATCACGATTACCTCTGTCGCACAATGAATGAGTCTGCAGCAATTAAAGCCCGACAGGCATGAATCGACGCTGAACGGCCGCCAGCCATCATTCGCTCGTAGCTGAACTAAGCCTGAACAACAAACAAGTGCGTACTCCGGGTGCCGTTTTTCGCGCCTGAATCACACGCACAGGACAAAGCGAAAATTGATGGCCGGAAGTACCCCAAGCAAAGACGACATGGGCAAGGCCATAGGCTTCCTGTTGTTTGGTGTGGCCGGGGGTCTGGGCCTCGACCTGTGCGCCAAAGCGCTGCTGGTCAACTACTCACTTTCCCAGTTCATTTTTCTTCGCAGTACCTTCGGCTTGCTCATTCTCTTGTCGGTGGCACGTTGGTATGGCGGTTACGGCAATCTTCGTACCCGCAACTGGCACTGGCATCTGCTACGCACGCTGTTGTCGTGCGGGGCTATGTTTGGTTTCTTCTACGGGCTGTCGCGGATGCCGTTGGTCAACGCGCTGACGATCGCATTCACTGCACCCTTGATGGTCACGGCGATGTCTGTGCCGTTTCTGGGCGAGCAAGTTGGCTGGCGCCGCTGGCTGGCGGTCATTGTCGGTTTCGCCGGTGTGCTGCTCGTGCTGCGGCCGGGCTCGGGGCTCGTGACTCCCGCTTCATTGGCCGTCCTGTTCGCAGCAACCTGCTATGCCGGGCTCGCCATCACGGCGCGTCGTATGGCCGCTGAGGAGTCCAGTTTTGCGCTGTCAGTCTACGTGATGAGCGGCCCCTTGTTGATGTCCGGACTGCTGCTACAGGAAAACTACGCGACGCCAGATGCGAGTGGCTGGCTGTTGTTTGTATTGGCCGGCGCCTGTTCGGCTTGTGCGTGGATCGGCATCGTCGGTGGCTACCGGCGCGCACCGCCGGTGGTACTCGCCCCGTTCGAATACACGGCGTTGATTGGCGCTGCCATTGCCGGCTACTGGATCTGGAACGAAGTGCCGGACAACTGGGTTATTGCCGGAGGTGCGGTCATCATTGGCAGCGGCCTGTACGTCGTCCACCGGGAAGTGGGCGGCGGTGCACCGGTCCGGTACCTGCGTGCTTTGACAGCCAGCGCAAGCGCGACTGTCATGCGTCGCGTGCGGCGCAGCGAAAGCCCTGGCGACCAGGCGCCTGGGCCTGATGTGTGACTACAAAGCAGCCAGATCGGCTTCAGCGGCAATCACACCGAAAGCCGACCAGCCGTCATTAGCGGCGAGTTGCTCTAACATGGCGATCGCCCGGGACGTTTCCCCGCTGTAGTAAAGCCAATTGGCTATGCCATAGCCGACGGCGGAACCGCCCGGCGTATCCGCGTTCTCACCCATGATATCGGCGTAAGACAACTCACCCTTATAGAACAGACACAACTGGTGATAACTGTCGTTCTCTATGACCGTCATGTCGGCCGTGATCGGTGTCAATACCTGGCGGGCCTCAGCATCACGCCCCATGCGCCTGAGGATCATGTAACGCCAGTGCGTGGTCGAAACCTTGTTGTCGTCATTGTCACCCACAGCGTACGCCGTATCGTAGGCACGCAAGGCATTCTCCCAATCATGCTGCAGGTAGTAGGCGAGCCCGAGGTGATACCAGATATTGCCGTGCAGCGTGCTGATCGGCATGTTCATGGCATTCGGCAGGCCATCCGGTTCGATCTCATTCGGCTGCCCATCAATCAGCTCCACGGCGCGTTCGAAATCCTTGATGGCATGATCGAACTTGCGTATGGAAATGTAACGGTGTCCACGATGCCGGTACATACGCGCATCATGCGGGTGTTTGACGATGCCTTCGCCGAAGACTTCGATTGCCCGGTGGTAATCGCCGGTGTAGGCAATCCGTCGCCCGTACCAGATGATGTTGTCAGCATCGTCAGGATCACGCTCGTAGTCAGCCTGAGCCTCTGCGAGTTGCTCCAGCGCCTCTGCCGAGGGCGGCGCGGAGTACAAAGGCTGCCCCAACAGCGATACGGCTTGCGGTCTGACCGCAACGTCTGCTGCACTCGCCTCTGCAATGAACAACCCGATACAAGCGCAAACACAGACTGCGAGCGCGGCTCTCATGATTACCTCTCCAACATGTCGGTGACCGATTCGATTCTCTCGGCCATTCTCAGCAGGACGGCAGCCGCTATGTCGACCTGCGGCGCGACCGCGTCGTATTGCCGCTGCTCAATGGCCTCACGTACACCCGGTATCGTTTTGACACCGTAGCCAGTGTAAAAACCGGGTGCGTATATGTGGTGCTTGTACCAGGGTCGCCCGCTCAATCCCTGATCGCGGGTGAGCAGCCGTTCACTGGTGTAAAGCAGTTCATTGATCGTGCGTGATGAGCGGCCACTGTCAGCCACTGCGGCATCGTATGCCTGCGCGGCCGCTTGCAGTCGCTCCAGTGCGTTTCGCAATGGCGCGAACGAAAAGTACGGCACTTTGGGCTTGGCCGTGGGCGGCCCCAGGGGGCCGGTCGGATCCAGCGCCAATGCGTACAAACCGTCTTCGATTTGTTGATTCTGACTGGCGGTCTCTTTACGCAAGTCGTCGGCCAGAGCCTCAAGCTCGTCTATGTACATCGCGACATTGTCAGTAAACCCTTCAAACTCAAACGGCAGCAGCGGCGCATTGGCCAACCGCAATGTTGCACGACCAGCCACCTTGGAAAGTGCGGCACCGTAGTGCAGCCCCGGATCACGCCAGGTGGTGTAGTGCTCGAAGGTGTCATACAAGGTGTGATAACTGCCGCTCGCGCCCTCGCCGCCAAAGCCGAAGTTTACGGAAGCAATGCCGAGGTGTTGCAGGAACGGCGTGTAGTCTGAGCCGGAACCCATCGGGTATAAACGCAGGCTGCTGCGCTTCGCCTCCGCGCGTGCCTTGTCGCTACTGGCCGCCGTCGTCATCGCCGCCTTACGGCGCTCCTTCAGACTGACCCCGGTTTGCGGATCAGTCACATCATCAACGACTCCATCCAGAAATCGTTCGAGCGTGTGGCTACCACCAACACTGATGAAGCCGCGACTGTTGCCGTCCGTGTTCAAGTAGGCGACCGCGTGTTTGCGCAGCTCATCGGCATGATCTTCAGCCCATTCCGTCGAGCCAATCAGGCCCGGTTCTTCGGCATCCCAGGCTGCGAAAATAATCGTTCGTGCAGGCCTCTGGCCCGCTTTCGCCAACTCACCAATGGCTTTTGCCTCAGAAAGCATCGCGACAATGCCCGATACCGGGTCGGCGGCACCGTGATTCCAGCCATCGTGGTGATTGCCGCGAATAACCCATTGCTCCGGGAACTCGCTGCCTTCCAGCCTCGCGATCACGTTGTAAGCCGTGACCGTATCCCAGTTGAACTCAAGCTTCATACGCACCCGCGCAGGACCCGGCCCGAGGTGGTAGGTAATGGGCAAACCGCCACGCCACTCATTGGGAACAACGGCACCGTCCATGGCCGCCAGCAAGGGCAGCGCATCTCGTGCGGAAATCGGCAGCACGGGAATTTTGGTGATCGTCGGTGCATTGTTTCGATCCAGACGCTTGGCATCGGCCGTCGCGCCGATGCCTGGCGTCAGCACGTCGCCGGGGTAAGTTGGCATGTCCATTACCGAGCCCCGCTGTACGGCACTCTCGTGCTTGAACGGCCCCTTGGGGTAGACATCGCCCGCCGCATAACCGTCGTCACCCGGGTCGGAGTAGATGATGGTCGCAATCGCACCTTTCTCGCCCGCCAGCTTCGGCTTGATCCCACGCCAGGACTTGCCGTACTTCGCGATGGCAATCTTGCCTTCCACGCTGACCCCGTAGCGTTCGAGCAGCTCGTAATCTTCGGGTATGCCGTAATTGACGAACACCAGTTCGCCTTCCACTTCACCGTCAGTGGAAAACGCGTTATACGGTGGCAGAAGCTCATCCCGCACCGCCGTGCTCGGATCTTCCGCCAGAGTGTCTTCCTCGAGCCCCGCGGTGTACTGCTGCGGCGCAAGCAATTCCAGCTCACGGGTTTTGGGCGTCGGCAGCAAGATGCTGTACTCGGCAATCTCAACCGAATACCCCCACGATTCCAGCAACGCCGCGATGTACTCCGCGTTTTCCTTGCCCGCTGTTGAGCCTACGTGGTGCGGCTTGGCCGACAAGCGTCGCAGCCATTCCGTCTGTTCTTCTGCACTGATGTATTGATCAAATCGCGATTCCAACGCGCGTTGCGCTTCGCTGCGAGGCTGATCGAAGCCCAACAGCTCGTCCGCAACAGACAACTGCACACCGCCTGCTACCATCAGTGCCAAAAGAACAAAACGCATACCTTCACTCCCGGGAAGAATTTTTTTTCAGGATTTGCTAATCGTCGGCAACACGAGCTGTCGCACCAGCCAATGTCGCTGCGCATGAGAATGTAAGTGACAAGCCGACACCATCGCAACAGTTGCCCATGTCAGAGCGATTCAGTGCGGCTAGTCACCAGAGTACGAAAGCGTATCAAGGTTTCTTTAATCGCCGCCCGGTGTTGCGGACCAATGCGTATCAGCATTTTCTGACCGCTGGACAACGATTCAAGCTCTTCATCGGCAAACTCGTACAGAACGTGCGGCCGTACCAGCACAATCGGGTCACTGACCTCCGGCGTCGCCAGCAGGTGATCAATAACCTCAACCAGTCGATCGTTGAAATACCCGTTGGGATACCCGAGCCCGACGTACGCTTTCTGAAACAGCGGGTAATAACGCCGATACAGGTCCATCACCTCGTCCAGGTTGGCTGTCGTAACCTGTTCTACCAATGCGTCATAACGAGCATAGTTGTCGCTCAACAGCAGGTAATCACCGGAACCATCCTGTCCGGCAACCTCCAACTGGCCAGGCAATGCGGACATCGGCCTGATGCGCTCCGCCAGTTGCGCCCGCGTCAAACTGTCGATCGTGGCCACCAGCCGTTCGATGAGCGCCGAACTGATCAAAGCATCGGCCAGTGCCGGCCCGAACAGCGTCGACAATTCAAGTTTGAAGTACTGATCACTGTCACTCAGCGCCGGCAATGGCACCAGTTCACGCTCAATATCAGAATCGTCGCCCGGTTCCGGGAGCGGGTGCTGCGGTCCGGCAGGAGCGTCGTCCAACCCGGGAACCGCGGTACTGACCGGTACTTCGGCGGCTGGCTGCGGTGCTGGCTGCCAAAAATACCAACCGGCCAATACAGCCACTACCGCTGCGGCGATCAGGATCAGCGTCCAGGGTGTATCGCGTTGAGGCTGCATAGTGTTCTATCCAATTGATCCATGTGCATCTTAGCGCCTTGCAACCGCACTGGCCCTGCTTTTTCGGCCGAAATTGCAATATGCGGAGCGACTTGCCCGTTTGCCGGTAGCCGATCGCGGCACTATGATGCTTGGCTCTGAATCCGGCTCCATTCAACCGAAAGGTTTCGCTATGCACAAGCATGTTCTTTCCGTCTTATTTGCGATCGTGCTCGCCGCCTGCAGTTCCGAGAGCCCGTCTGTACCGGTCACGGCACCTGCGGTGCAGGATCTGAATGACGTTGCGAAAGACTACCTTGTACTGGAACTCAGCATGGTTGCTCACGACCCCAGCCATGTCGATGCCTACTTCGGGCCGGAAAACCTCCGGCTGCAAGCCGAGCAACTGCAACTTGGTCTGGCCGCCATACGCGAACGGGCCACCGCACTGCAGGCAACACTGGCCACGTGGCCGCAGTATGCAGACGACGACCTGCTTGGCGCCCGTATCAAAGGCCTGCAGGCACGCGTGAACGCCCTGTTGACACGCGTAGCCATGAAACAAGGCGAAACATTCACGTTTGATGAAGAATCCCGCCGCTTGTTCAACGCCGTGGCCCCTGACCACGACGCCAGCTATTTTGAAGAAATACTCCGGGAAATCGATGCGTTACTGCCGGGTGAAGGTACGACCTCGGACCGGGTCAACCAATTCTACGAGCAGTTTGAAATTCCGCAAGAGAGGCTGGCGGGCGTTTTCGATGCCGCCATTCAGGAATGCCGTCGTCGTACGCTGGAGCACATTCAACTGACCGACAACGAGTCTTTCAGTACGGAGTTTGTGACCGATAAGCCGTGGTCCGGTTACAACTGGTACCAGGGCAATTCAACAAGCCTGATACAGGTCAACACAGATCTGCCAATCAAAATCGAGCGCGCCATCGATCTCGGTTGCCACGAGGGCTACCCGGGGCATCACGTATTCAACTTGCTGCTGGAAGAAAACCTGGTCAATGACCAGGGCTGGCTCGAGTTTTCCCTGTACCCGTTGTTCAGCCCGATGTCGCTGATTGCCGAAGGCAGCGGCAACTACGGCATACGCCTTGCGTTCCCTGACAGCGACCGCATCCAGTTCGAGAAGGATGTGCTATTCCCACTTGCCGGCTTAAACACCGACGACGCCGACCGTTACTACGAAATACTCGACCTGACAAAAAAGTTGAGCTATGCGGGAAATGAAGCAGCGCGGGACTACCTCGATGGCAAGACAGACAGAGAACAGGCTGCCGCCTGGCTGGTACGCTACGCCCTGTCGTCACCCGAGCGGGCACGCCAGCGCGTTTCTTTCTTCGATACCTATCGCAGCTACGTTATCAACTACAACCTCGGTCAGGACATGGTTGCCAATTACGTTGAACGTGGCTCAGCCGATCAGGCAGAGCGCTGGCGGCGGTTCGCGGAGATACTGTCGTCGCCCACGCTTCCGGAAGACCTTCGGCAGTAAGCCGCCAGACTCTGCTATCCGCCACCGCTCTTGCGGCGTCGCTTGCTGGTCAGAGGCACGGGTACCGGCTTGCTGGAAGGTGCCGCGAGCGGCTTGCCCACATAATGGCCTTGCGCATAGTCTATGCCCAGTTCTCCCAGCAAGGAGTATGAAGCGGCATTCTGCACGTATTCTGCGACTGTCTTCATGCCCGCTTCATTGCCAATCTCGCCAATGAGACGCACCATTTTCTGATCCACCGCATTCTTTGCCAGATTGCGTATGAAGGAACCATCGATCTTGATGTAGTCGACGGACAACTGCTGCAAGTGCCCAAGCGAACTGTAGCCTTTGCCGAAATCGTCCAGTGCAACAGCGCAGCCCATCTCGCGCAGCGAAGAAATCTGCTTTTCAACGTGAGTCAGATGACGAACCGCGAGGTTTTCCGTAATTTCAAACAGCACCTTTCGGGCATCAACGTTGTGCAAGTCAAGTTGCGCTTGCACGTAAGTTGAAAGATTTTCCGTTTCAAACGCATTGGCCGAGAGATTGATCGCCAGTTTCAGGTCAGGGTCATCTTTTTGCATGGTCGACAGTGCAGCGATGACGTTGCGAATCATCCAGGCGTCGATTTCCGCCATCAGGCCAAAACGTACCGCCGCGGGCAAAAACACATCCGGCGCTATGAGCTGACCGTTCTCGGCCTGCATACGCAGCAGGACTTCATGGTGCGCAATCTCGCCACTGTCCACGTGTGCAATTGCCTGGTAGCGAAGCACGAACGAATCATTATCAATAGCTTCCCGCAAACGCCGCATCCAACCGACGTCTGTCGCCATTTGCTCGGCCTCATGCCGGGACACCTTGTAGAACTCGAGCCGATTGCGGCCGCGCAGCTTTGCTTCGCGGCACGCGATATCCGCCCGGGCGATCAGATCATCGTGCCCGCCACCAGCGCCGCGAATCATGGTGGCGCCGATGCTGCAATGCACGTGGAATGTTGTGTTGTCCTCCAGATGGACTAGTTGCCGCATTTCTTCAAGTATGCGTTCTCCGACCGCGATGGTCTCACGCTTTCTAACGTCGTAAAGGAGAACAGCGAACTCATCGCCGCCAAAGCGAGCAACAACTCCGGCATCCCCGACCGACGCACTGAGCTGCTCGGCAACCTTGATGATCAGCCTGTCACCCGCCGGATGACCGCAGGTGTCATTGATGTACTTGAATTGATCAAGATCGATGAACAACAGCGCGCCTTTGCTGCGTGATCGCTTCGTGTCGGCAAGCAAAAGTTCGACCTTTTCAACAAACCGTCGGCGATTGATCAAACCGGTTAATGCATCGTGATTGGCCAGCTTCAACAGGCGCGCATCCCGTTCGCCCAACTCTTTCGCTGTAAGTTTCAACGCCTCAACGATCTCGGAAATCTCGCGATGTGCGGCGGGCTTGAAGCGGACCGAGAGATTGCCTTTTGCCAGTTCCGATATGGGATAGTGCAGATCGGAAATTGATCGCAACGCACGACGCAACGACAGTCGGCCAATAAAACCGGACAAGACGAGCAGAACCAGCAAGACCAGCGTTGCCAGTTTGATGTTACCGACAAGGTTGTCGTGAAACTCGGTGAAGTCGAGCTGCAGGCCTACGAAGCCAACCAGATCCATTGGATTGTCATCCTGCACATTTAGCGGGTCGAAATTGAACAAGCCGTCATCCGCTATCGATTCCGTCCAAATCGGCGCATAGATGTCAAACGAACGAACATTGAGCAGCGTACTTTCCATTAAATATGGCTGCTCGGTTCCGACCAGGGCAGAAACCCGCGCCAGCTGTTCTTCGGACATCGAGAAATCGCTATCGACATAGCCGGCGTCTTTGTGGGCAAGACTGGTTATCGCTGAACCATCCAGACGGAAGTACGACACTTTCTCGATTTCCGGGTAGCGGTCGATGTAACTTTCGAGTCGCAGGGAAACGGTCTCATCACCTGGCAAGTACAGCGGCGCACCGAGTTCATGAAGTTCCTCAGTCCACTGCAATGCCCAGCGGCTGTAGTTCTTCTGCAAGACCCACTGCCCACCAAAGTACAAGCCAGCGATGGCCAATGCGCCGATAACGGCGGTAATCAGGATTTGCAGCGAAAGAATCTCGTTGATCAGAACCCGCTTGCCCGCAACAAGGTTCAAAGCCGCAGTTTTCTCAAGCGACTTATCGCGATGCCGCAATGCCCACAACCAGCGCATCATGGGCTCGCCCCGGCGCTGGCACCGGCGGTTGATTGCAGCCGATTCTGCAACTTCGTGCTTACCTGAATTCGAATTCCGTGCAGCGGCGTGAACGCCTGAACATCGTCGACACCGTTGCGCTGAATTGCCTCCAGGATCGATACCAGGGTTGCGGCGATGTCTTCTTCCAGCGTTGTTGAGCTGAGCGACGCACCAAGCTCCAGGAGAGCATCATTAAACACCGCTATCTGTACACCTCGCCGGGTCGCGTGTTCGAACAGTTCACGCAACACGGCGACGCTCAGAATGCGGTTATCCGGAAACAGCCAGAAGCCGTCGATAGCCGGGGCCATGCGGGTGAACAGGTACAGTGTCTCGCGATCGGATGCGGCGGTCTGGTATTTAAAATCAAGACCGTGTTCTGTAGCCGCGGCGATGGCCTCCGCTATCAAACGCTCGTGCCCGCTGCCGATAATCGCACCGACAGCCTGCATGTCCGGCGCGATTTCCAGCCAGGCGGCAAGCTGCGCCGACAAGGGCGGAATTGCAGAAACGCCGCGGACCCGCTCGCCAAGCAAGCCATGGTCAGTGTCGTTGAATACCTGGCTGAACACGACCGGGATCGCGGCATAGTCACGCGCGTAAACGGCAGCACGCAAGCCTATCGCCACGACAGCGCCCGCTGCAGAATCGTGCATCGCTGCAAACGCATCGCGCGGCGACAGACTGCGGTCAGTCAGGTCATAGACTTCCACGTCATCAATGAGATCGGCAAGCGCATCGGCGACCCCGGTATACGCGGGTGCGCGGCTGCTCAACACCACCGCAATTTTGAACAATGCCGGCTCGGGTTCCGGTGCCGGTGCCGGTGCCGGGCGCGGCGCCGGTGGCGGTTCTGCGACGGGGGCCTCCGGTTCGGGTTGAGGCGCAGGTGCCGGGGGAGCAGGTAGCGGTTCGACAACGGGTGGCTCAACGGGCGTTTGCAGGAGCCCGCAGCCCGACAAAGTCAGTGCAAGAATTACTATTGAGAAACGAAATCGCAACGCCACGGAATCCTTCCGGTGTATCGGGCCCTGCAACTATGACGCGCTCTTCAGCGTCAAGAACGCCGGGCATGCAACCCAAGCCCTTCAGAATAGCCTGCCGGGCGACCCGCACAACGACCCAGGTCTCAGTTACCGGGCTAACAGACACGGCGTTTTCAACACTTATTCGGCTACGCCCATATGTGGCAAATCAACGCGATAAGAGCTGGCTGCTTATGTCCAATCGTCCGCAGGCGCGCAAGGCTGTGCCGGCAGCGAGTCAGAATACGGCGCAAACTCGCACGCGCTCGGTCGTCGACGCGCCCCACCCCCCCCGATTCACCGGGTCCATGAACGTTACAACGGTGCGGCTTCCAGCAATGATCGCGCTGTGCAGATCGAAAATTACGGAATGTGGTCACGCAGTGGTAAACGCCAATTTGCTAGAATAACCGGCTAATTTGGATAGAACAGTGGAATTTTGAGGAGTCCGTATGGCCCAGCCCGCGCACGTTGTCGATACCGAATTTCACCTGAGTCACCTGCAGGAAATGCGCGCCGCAGGCGGCAGCGCATTGACGAGTGGGTTGCATGACGACGCCATCAGGCAGTTCCTTGCCGACGATGAAACACTCGCCGCAGCGATCGACCGCGCTTACGCCGTATTTCAGGACCTGCAGGATGCCGAGCCGGAGTTACTGGCGCTGGACGAATCCGCACAAATGAAACAGGTGCAGGACGGCATCATTAATTTTTACGCTGCCGATGCTGTAAACCCCTACATTGCTGTCGCCGCACAGGGACCGTGGATCATTTCGCTCAAGGGCGCTGTTGTCTACGATTGCGGCGGCTACGGAATGCTCGGCCTCGGTCACGTTCCGGAGTCAGTACTCGACACGATGAACCAGCCGCACGTCATGGCGAATATTATGACGCCCAGCGTCAGCCAGATGTATTTCATTCGTCACCTGCGATCGGAGATTGGCCATACCCGCAAGAACGGCACTCCGTACGACCGGTTTCTGTGCCTGAACAGCGGCTCGGAATCCGTATCGGTTGCTTCGCGACTCGCGGACATCAATGCCAAGGAAATGACAGACCCCGGCGCCCGGCATGAGGGACGGGAAATTCGCGGGCTGACTTTGCGTGGCAGTTTTCACGGCCGCACCGATCGACCAGCGCGATTTTCCCATTCCACGCTCAAGGCTTATCGCAAACATCTGGCATCGTTTCAGCATGACAATGAGTACTTGCTGACAGTCGAGCCGAACAACATCGAAGAACTGGAAAAGGTGTTTGCGGCCGCAGAAGCAGACAAGGTATTCATCGAAGCCTTCTTCATGGAACCGGTGATGGGCGAAGGCAATCCCGGTCAGGCCATTACTCCCGAGTTTTACATGCGTGCCCGCGAGTTAACGGAAGCTCACGGCGCAATGTTCATGGTGGATTCAATTCAGGCCGGGCTGCGCGCGCACGGTGTACTTTCGATAGTCGATTACCCCGGCTTTAGCGATCTGCCGCCACCCGACATGGAAACCTATTCGAAGGCATTAAATGCCGGCCAATTCCCCTTGTCAGTACTGGCGATGGCCGGGCGCGCAGCAACGATGTACCGCCAGGGTGTCTATGGCAACACGATGACCAGCAACCCACGCGCACTTGATGTCGCCGTAACCGTACTGGAACACATCACACCCGAAGTGCGTGAAAACATACGTGCTCGTGGCAAGCAAATGTTAGCCGGTTTCGCGAAGCTTAAAGATGAGCTGGGTGATGCAATAAGCAAAGTTCAGGGCACCGGTTTGCTGCTGAGCTGCGAACTGCATCCACGCTACAAATGTTACGGCGCAAACAGTACCGAAGAGTATCTTCGCCGCAATGGACTGGGCGTGATACACGGCGGCACGAACTCGCTGCGTTACACACCATCGTTTCTCATTAGCGAGGCAGAGGTGGACCTGGTCGTGGCGTTGACCCGGGATGCCCTGCTTAACGGCCCTGTCAGCGCCTGACAGGGCGCGAACGAATCAACCTGAAACGCCGGTTCGCCGGCGTTTTTTTTGGCCCAACTACCCGCATTGCTGGCGGCCAACGGTCTGGACCAGAGTGCGCAATCGCTTTCAGATGAATTGGTTTTCCTCTTATTTCCGCTGCGGTATGCTGCGTGGACGCTTTGTCTCTGGTATTCGATAAGCCAGTCAAGCAGCCGTTTCATGCCGAGTATGGAGACTACCGGCATTTTGCGGAGCGGGTGCTTACCCCGGGGGGAAATTTATGAACGAACGACGTACGCTGTCTTGGTGTGCCAGAATTCTGGCTGTAGCCGCAGCATGCTCGCTTGCGCCTCTCAGCTTTGCTGCAGAAGCGCCAGGCACGAAGAATGGCGAATGGCACTATCTGGGTGGCGATTCCGCCCATACCCGCTACTCACCAGCCAACGAAATCAACGCTGACAATTTCGATGAACTCGAAGAAGCGTGGATATGGGACGGCGCCAGCTTTAATGCCGCCAGCGGCCGCTCAACACCCAGCTACATAGATGGGATGCTGTACACGGTGGCGGGTCCACGCCGGCATGTCGTTGCCATTGACCCCAAGACCGGCGAAACGATCTGGTCGTATCGCGAGCCCAATACCCGACGCTACGAATATTCGATGCGCAAGGATTACGGCAAGGGCGTAGCGTATGGCAAAGTGGACGGCAAAGGCGTTATCTACATTTCATCGCCGGCGTTTTTCCTCACCGCACTCGACGCTAAAACCGGCGAACCGCTGAAAGGCTTTGGCAAGCCTGTGCCCATCGAGGGTTTCCCGAAAACCGGTGTTGTCGATATGGTCGCCGACCTCGGACACAAGTACACACCGTATGAAGGCATACCGATGGAGACAGGGTATATCACTGCCTCCGCGCCGCCGATCGTCGTCAATGGTGTAGTCGTTGTTGGCAACTCGCATGAACAGGGCTACAACCAGTCGCGCATAGAAAACATTCCCGGCGACATCCTCGGCTACGATGCAAAGACCGGCAAGTTACTGTGGAAATTCAATGTCCTTCCCGGTCCCGGAGAGTTCGGGCATGAGACCTGGGAAAACGACGCCTGGAAATGGACAGGTGACATTTCGTCCTGGGCACCTTTGTCCGCCGACCAGGAACGCGGCATCGTCTATGTGCCAACCAACGGCGCCACACTCGATTTCTATGGCGGCTTCCGTCCCGGCGACAACCTGTTTTCGACGAGCCTGATCGCACTTGACGTAAAGACCGGCAAGCGGAAATGGCACTTTCAGTTAGTGCACCACGATATCTGGAACTACGACACGCCTACGGCTCCCGTCCTTCTGGACGTGCAGATGAACGGCAAGACTGTGCCTATCGTTGCGCAGGTCACCAAGCAGGCCTTCACCTACACGTTCAATCGGGTTACTGGCGAACCTATCTGGCCGATTGAAGAACGTCCGGTGCCTGCGTCCAAGATCCCGGGAGAGAAACTGTCCAAGACGCAGCCCTTCCCAACCAAGCCAGCGCCGTTCGACAACCAGGGCCTGACCGAAGATGACCTCATCGATTTCACGCCCGAGCTTCGTGCAGAGATGATCGAGATCCTGAAAGACTACGATACCGGACCTCTGTTTCAGCCGCCGCTCCATCGTGACAACGACGAAGGCTACAAAGCAGCCTTGTGGTGCCCTGGTGACATCGGTGGCGTAAATATCGACGGTCCGGCAGCGGCTGATCCGACAACCGGTATTTTGTACGTCACGTCACGCAAGCACTGCACGACGCGCATCATCGCGCCCGGGGCAGAACGTGACGCTATCCTGGAAGAACCCACCGGCACCACTATCGCCGATTACGCCGTGCTCAGCGGCTTTGGTGTTCGCGGACCTGACGGCCTTAACATGTTCAAGCCACCTTACAGCCGCATCACTGCAATCGACATGAACACCGGTGAACACCTTTGGTACATCCCGGTTGGCGAGACCCCGGAAATCGTCCTGAACCATCCAGCGCTTAAGGACATGGACATTCCCAACACGGGAACTGGCCGCGCCGCACCGATGACGGTGACCAGCGAACTGCTCTTTTATGCCGGTGATGGCAGTGACGGTACGCCGTACCTGTATGCCATCGACAAGAAGACTGGCGAACAACTGGGCAAAGTCGAAGTGCCGGAGCGCAGCTCGTACGGCATGATGACCTACGTACATGAGGGCAAGCAGTACATTATGTTGCAAACAGGCCCACGCCTGACTGCAATGGCACTCGCTGACTACTAAGTTGGCAGTGCGCGAAAATAAAGGCTCCGGGGTGTTACTCCGGAGCCTTTAGTCTGCTGAACGCTGAACGGTTTTGCCGGTCATAAGCTTTTTGAAGTACGCTCGCCGGCAACGGCAGCCCACCTTGTATCAGGAAAGAACATGTTGTCAGCCTTACGCTACGCTTTGGTATTAGCCCTTTTGGTGTCTTCGCAGGTATTTGCCGATGACAGGACCATCGCGGACGGCGTTTACACAGATGCGCAAGCGGAGTCCGGTGAAGCACTCTACGAACAGCACTGTCTGATCTGCCACGACAAGAAATACTTTCGTCCCGTCCTGAAGCGCTGGGAAGGACAACCGCTCGGCATGATGTACCTGATAATGAGCTCGTCGATGCCCGAGAGTAACCCCGCATCTCTGCGCCAGCAGGAGTACGTCGACATACTTGCGTATGTGCTGTCTCTGAGCCGCTACCCGTCCGGCGATACTGCGCTCGATTACCAGGATGGCGCGCTGGACAAGATCACGGTCGTTCCGCGCAAACGCTGATCGGCCTCGCGCGACTTGTCAATCTGACAGAGTACCTTTTGCCCGCGGTGCAAACTGCGCACTTGCTTGTTCGGCCAATCCGGCCATGCGCTTCAGCGCCAGCGTAACAACTGAAACTTGTCACTCCGCAACTCACCTGCATCTGCCGCCAGGCGCTTTTTTGCGCCCGCCTGCCGCAAGGCCTATGCTGTAACTGCTCATCGAAACACGGTTCAACCGGCACCGTATTTCGCTTGGGTAAGTATCAGGTTCTGACCACAACACACGGAGAGCAAGCAACAACTATCCACGCAACATTCAATGAGGGGGGATCATCGAATGGCAGGACAAGCTGAGCTCAATCGACGCACGTTCTTGAGGAATGCAAGCCTGACTGCGCTTGCCGCCGCATCAGGCGGCGCCGCAACGACCACCTACGCCGCACCCGGCAACTCAACAACCCGCAAGAGAAAATACGATTTTGACGAGCCCTACAATCGCATAGGTTCGGATTGCTACAAGTGGGACAAGCAGATCGAGCTATTCGATAACAGGAAAATCGTGGCCGCCATGGGCATTGCTGACATGGACTTTCGTACCGCGCCGGTAATTACCAAAGCACTGCTTGAACGCATGCAACACGAAAACTGGGGCTATGCGCACGTGCCACCGTCGTTCAAGGAGTCGATGATTACCTGGAACAAGCGGCGTTACGGCGTCGAGATCAAGCCTGAGCTATTGATGACCGCAACCGGCGTAAACCCGGCCCTGCAAAGCGGCCTCCGTGCGTTCGCACCGCCCGGCAGCAAGGTCATACTGCAGGCACCGACGTACAGCTCGTTCTACACAACGATCACGGGCGCCGGTTGCGCTGTCGAAGAAAGTCCGTTGAAACTCGTCAATGGTCATTACCAGATGGACTTTGAAGATCTGGAACGCCGCATCGACCACGACACTAACGTGCTGATTTTGTGCAATCCACAAAATCCGACGGGCAATTGCTGGAGTCGCGATGACCTCATGACTCTGGGCGAAATCTGCGAGCGTCGTCGGGTAGTCGTTTTTGCCGACGAGATACATTGCGATTTCGTTACCCGTGGCAACCAGTACACGCCGTTCGAATCACTCGACAACGAAGCCATTGTACGCAACAGCGTCACCTTCAAATCAACCAGCAAATCTTTCAACCTTGCTGCCACCAAGTGCGCTTATTTGTTCTCGCGAAATGCCGACTACATGGAACGTATCAAACGAACAGGGCACAACCAGACCGTGAATACGCTCGGTATCATTGCATCTGAAGTCGCGTACAACGAAGCTGAGGACTGGCTGGACCAGGTCGTCGCCTACATTGACGACAACATGGACTACGCCGCAGAGTACATTGAGAAACACGTTCCCCATGTCAGCTTCAGGAAACCAGAGGGAACTTATCTTGCCTGGCTCGACGTCAGCAGCCTCAGTGACAAGATCGACGCAGACAAGCTTGCAGCCGATGCCAACCGTAGTCGTGAGTCATCTATGCCAGTGCTGCATCCGGAGCACATGATCGAACGATTCCTGGTTGAGAAAGCGGGCGTGCAAATCAATGATGGCTTTCGCTACGGCTATGGCGGCGGCGGACGGATGCGCATGAACCTGGCCACATCACGCAAACTGCTGCAAACCGCGTTGCAGAACATGAGCAAAGCAACCAGCAGCGTTTAGACGGCTGCAAGGCAATAGCGGATGCTTAATCCAGATTCGCTATTGCTGCCGGTTGACCACAGCAGCAACCGCAAATGCAGTGGCGGCCTGCACCGGGTCGACAACCACGACCCCCAGTTTCTGCTCGGCCGCCAGCCGGTGTACGGCCATGCCCGCGCAACCCAGTATCAGGACACTGGCTCCGTCAGTATCGATCAGTTGGCGCCCGTTCTCGACTATGCGTTCGAGTGTCTCAGGGCCGTTCGCAGCTTCGTCAACACTCAGGTCCAATGGTCGCTCGCCCGCCAGTAACGGGCGCACACCGAGCCGCCGCAAGTAAACAAGATGCCTCTCTATTGAACGTTGCGATAGCGCCAGCACTCCAAACTTGCCGCCCTGTGCAATTGCCGTTGCAACAGCACTTTGCTGCATACCGAATACCGGCTTGCTCATCGTCCGTCGGCAGGTCTCCAATCCTGGATCGGAGTAACAAGCGATGACAAATGCAGCGCAATCGCTGCGACGCTGCATTTCCGCCTGCAACAGTGGCTCAACAGCACGGATGTCCGCATCACTCTCGATGCCAAACGGTCCATCACTGAGCGTGCTGCACTCAACCCTGACATCCGCCATCGCTTGCCAACCCTGCACCGCCGCCTCGAGACCAGCCGTCACGCTTTCATTGGAGTTGGGGTTAATGACCAGCACGGTGTTCATCGGCAACGCTCGCTTTACAAGTCCAGATCAACGCCAAAATTTATGGCGGGATTCAGCTCAGGCGCAACCCTGCCCGGCATGCCGGTGCAATCAATCGTCCGTCGCGGCACGAACTCACCATTGCCTCGCGCCACTTTGAGTTGGTCGTTCTCGATAATGACATTGCCGCGACCGATGACCACAGAAGGCCAGCCGCGTAACGGCATGCCTTCGTAGGGCGTGTAGTTCATGTTGTCGTGCAGGTCTGCGGCCCGCGCTATGCGGGTAAGTTCCGGGTCCCAGATGGCGATATCGGCATCCTTGCCTTCGGTTACGGAGCCTTTGCGGTGATCCATGCCATAAATTTTCGAGACATTGCCAGCCGCCAGCGCTGCGAAGTGATTCAGTGAAATTCGCCCCTTCATCACCCCCTCGGAGAACAACAACGGCAGGCGCAGCTCTATGCCCGGCAAACCGTTCGCGATCCTGGTAAAGGGCGGTGTCGGGCCAGCGCGCAGCTTGCCCGTATCATCAAGCCGATAGGGGGCATGATCCGACGAGTAAACCTGAAACGTGCCATTCTGCAGGCAACGCCAGATTTCCTCTTGCGACGCGCGATCACGCAATGGCGGACTGCAACACAGCTGCGCGCCCTCCATGCCCGGCAGGTCCATCTGTTCTGCATTCAGAAACATGTACTGCGGGCAGGTCTCGCCGAACACTTTGTGGCCGTCATAACGAGCCTTGGCGATGATGCGCGCACCGGCTTCGGTCGACACATGCACGATCAGTATCGGCGTATCGAGAAACCCGGCCAGGGTAACCGCGCGATTAATAGCTTCCGATTCAGCGGAGCGTGGATGACTTAACGCATGGTGTTTCGGCGCATCGTAACCGCCGTCAACCAGACGATGGCTCATCCACTTGATCATTGCGTTGTTCTCCGCGTGAATCATGGTCAGCGCGCCGTGGCGTTTTGCCACCGCCAGGATGTCGAGCATCTGCTCATCGTCCACGAGCAGCTTGTCGTAAGTCATATAGACTTTGAACGAACTGATTCCAGCTTCGATAGCTTCCGGCAACTCCCGCCGCAAAACATCGTCGGTCGGGTCGGAAATAATCAAGTGAAATGAATAGTCGATCACGGATTTCGGCGCGGCGCGGCCATGGTACGTCGTCAGCACATCGGCAAGCTTTTGCCCGCGATGCTGGGCTGCAAATGGCACAAGGCAGGTATTGCCGCCGAATGCCGCGGACACACTTCCCGAATAGTAGTCATCCGCGGTCATGATGCCGGACGACGATTCCTGCTCGATATGGCAGTGCGCCTCGATACCACCGGGCAGGACATACTTGCCACTGGCATCAATGCTGCGGGTGGCGTCGCCGAGTTCTTTGCCCAACGCGACGATAACGCCGTCGCGAATTCCAACATCCGCACGAAACGTCTCATCGGAATTCACGACAGTCCCGCCGGTGATCTTCAGGTCGAGCTTGTTCATGCGCTGTCCTTCAGGTACTGCGAATCAGGCCACCATCGCAGCGTACTATGCTGCCGGTTACATAGCTGGCTGGCGCACTGACGAGAAAAGCGGCAACTGCCGCGAACTCCTGAACGGTGCCGTAACGTCCTGCCGGTATGGTTGCGCGAGAAGCCTTGCGGACATCATCTATCGACTTATCCTGGCGTTCAGCGGCAGCCGCGTCGAGCTGATCCACGCGGTCAGTGTGGATGCGACCGGGCGCGAGTATGTTGACCGTTATGCCATCGGCCGCCAATTCGTTCGACAATGATTTGTTCCAGCCAACGAGCGCTGCACGTACCGTGTTCGACATCGCCAGATTGGGTATGGGTTGCAGAATACCGGACGACGCAACAGTCAGGATTCGACCCCAGCCTGCCTCACGCATGTCATCGGCGCACAGATTCGCAATTTCAATCAGGCGCAAAACCATTACATCGAACTGTGCACGCCAGTCCGCTGCAGCCGGTTTTGAAACGGGGCCAGGCGGTGGACCACCGGAATTGTTCACGAGTATATCGACGCCACCCAGGATGTCTTTTGCTGCGGCATACAAGCGCGTAGCCGAGTCCTTGTCGGCGAGATCGATCACGACGCTTTGTGCCTGGCCCTGGCCTTGCGCATTGATCGCATCGGCAGCATTTCTGAGCTTATCGCCGGAACGGCCACACAATATGACGTTGGCACCTTCATTGCACAGCTCGCTGGCGATGCCGAGGCCAAGGCCCTGACTGGACGCGAGTACCAGGGCGCGCTTCCCACTGAGTCCGAGATCCATTGCTTACATTGCCTCCAGGTTTTTTTCGACACGCGAGATCAACCGGGTCAGCTCATCATGATCGGTTGCAGTAAGCTGCGGTCCGGGTGCACGCACCTGCGCCGTGGCAATGGCGCCGCGTCTGCGTAACACCTCCTTGCGCAGGGCGAGCCCGACCCCCGGCTGTTGTTCGTGGCGAACCAGTGGCAGATAGGCATCAAACAGGTCTTCTGCTCTGTCCTGTTCGCCCTGCCGCCACAGGCGCACCACTTCAACCAACATTTCGGGGTACGCAAAGCCGGTCATTGCACCGTCCGCACCCCGGGCCAGCTCCTGTGGCAGGTACAGGCCACCGTTGCCGACCAATACAGCCACCCGCCGCAGCCCGTCCCTGGCTGCCTTGCGTACGGCACTTAACTTGCTAAGACCAGGCCATTCCTCGTGCTTGAGCATCACCAGTTGCGGGTAATCAGTGACCAGCTGGTTGAAGGTGGCAACCGATATTTCCGAGCGGGTAACAAAGGGGTAGTCCTGGTAGCAGACCGGTACTGACTCACCCAGTCCTTCGAAAACCTGCCGAAAGTAAGCCAGCAATTTGGCTTCGGTGCCCAGGCCTGTCGCTGGCGCGACCATGACCCCCGCCGCGCCCGCCGACATCGCTGTATGCGCGAGACTGAACAAATTGTCCAAACCCGCATTCGAGACACCCACCACGACCGGCACACGATCAGCGACCCGCTGCAGAACTCGCGTGAGAAACGCAGCCGATTCGTCGGCCGCGAGCTTATGCGCTTCCCCCATCATCCCGAGCACAGTGATGCCGGACACGCCTTGCTCAAGGTAAAACTCGATCAGCCGGTCCGTGCTTTGCAAATCCAGTGAACCATCTGCCGCGAACGGCGTCGCCGATATGATGAAGACACCCTCGGCTTGTTCATTCAGTCTTTGTGTCGCCATGCACTACGACTCCTTCTGTTCCTGCATTGCTTTCATGGCGGTGGCCACTTGCACGTACCGTCCTTCGCGATCACTCACCTCCGTTGTATAACGGTTGGTCCCGCTGACGTAGTCTTTCGCCAGGGTCAGAAAGGCCCCACTCAACATGAGCAAAGCCACCAGGTTGGGAATGGCGCTTGCGGCGACCGAAATATTGGCGAACGCCCAAAGCTGGTCAACATTGGTAACGCCGGCGAATACCACACCGGGTATGAAATACACCCAGCGAACCAGGCGGAAAGCGCGGGCACCAATCAGATCTTCCACTGCCGTCTTGAAGTAGACGTAAAAGCCGATCTGGGTGGAAAGGCAGAACGTCAGGATAGCGACGGAAATGAAGGCCTTGGCCACTTCCGGCCGGTAGAAACTGGAATAGGCTTCGAGCAGCATCTCGATACCCGAGCTGCCGTTTGCCAGCACACCGGTCGACAAGATGGCGAGTGCGGTTACCGTGCAAACGACTGTCGTATCGATAAAAACCTCCGCGGCGCCCCACATGCCCTGTTGAAACGGGTGTGGAGTCTGGGCGTTGGCGTGCACCATCGGTGACGTACCCAGTCCAGCCTCATTCGACAGCATGCCGCGAGCCATGCCCATCTGCACAGCCGCCACAACAGCGGCACCGGCGAAACCGCCTATTGCCGGTGCGGGCGCAAATGCATAGCGAAAAATGTCGGCGAAGACTGCTGGAATTTGTGCGCCGTTGGCCATCACAACCATGAGGCTGCTGCCGAGGTACAAGACCGTCATCAGAGGCACCAACGCCTGACAAAACCGACCTATGCGTTGCACGCCGCCAATCGCAACTACCGCAGTCACGATGCCCATGCCACTGGTTATGAGGTAGGGGTTGATGCCGTAGCTGGCATCCAGTGCGCGGCCAACGGTATGTGCCTGCAACATCGACGAGCTGAACAGGCAGTTGATAGTGACCCCGACACTGAACAACACGGCCAGTGTTCTCCAACCGAGCGCTTTGCGGATATAAAACATGGGGCCGCCGTGTACCCGCCCTTCCGCGTCGATTTCCCGATAGTGAACGCCAAACGTAATCTCGGCTGTCTTAGAGATCATTCCGAAAAACGCGAGCAACCACATCCAGAATATGGCACCGGGACCACCGATGGACAACGCCGTTGCAACGCCCGCCATATTGCCCATGCCGACCGTACCTGCCAATGACGTGGCCGTTGCCTGAAACGGCGTGATACGCATACGTCGCTTGGGCTTGTCTTTATCGCCAGCGAACAGCGTGCCAAACGTGTGGCGCCAGATATAGCCGAAATGGGTGACCTGAAAAAAGCCGCTTCTTATCGTCAGGTAGACGGACACCAGTGCGATGAAGATCATCGTCCACGGGCCCCACATGGCGGCACTGATCGAATTGATGAGCTTCAGAAACGAATCCAGCATGCGCTCCCCCCCGGGACGTATGTCACAGACGCACAGCGTCAGTATCGGCGCTGCCTTGATGCGATAGCCCGGCGAGATCGATTACAGCGGAAACTCATAGACTGGTCGCGACCAGTGTCGCTATGGCAGCGATTGACTGTATCAAACGAGGGTTTTGCCATCCAACGATTGAGCGTTTATCGTACATTTGACACATGAAGAAACCGCGTGGCGTGTTCGCAACGGCGATTGCCAAACATGTTCGCTCAGGCGCTCTGTCCATGCGCGCCGCGTGCAAGACGGATGAATTGCTGGGCCAGGACCCACCAATCGAGCAGGGGGATTTCATGAAGAAATTTATTATGATGACAGCAGCCGAACGGGTATCCAGCGCACTGATCCTGGTTATTACAGTTGCCACTCTCGGCGCATGTTCGTCAGGCGATGGAACAACGCCTGTTGCGACAAACACGCCAGGTATCGTGACCGAAGGCCCGGGCAACAGTAACGGCCAGTGGCAATACCTTGGAGGTGACGCAGCACACACCCGCTATTCCGCACTCGACCAGATCAACGCCGACAACTTCGGCGACGTTGAAGAAGTGTGGAGCTGGAGCGGTGCCAGCTTCAATGCAGCCAGCGGCCGCTCCACGCCGAGTTACATCAATGGCCGTCTTTACACTGTCGTTGGTCCACGCCGGCACGTCGTTGCGCTGGATCCCGCGAACGGCGAGTTAATCTGGTCATACGTAGAACCACGCACGCCGCGCTGGGAATACTCGATGCGCAAGGACTATGGCAAAGGCGTTGCGTACGCCGAAATTGACGGCCGCGGCGTCATCTATATCGTTTCGCCCGCCTTTTTTCTGACTGCACTGGATGCCGAAACCGGTCGACCACTCGAAGGGTTTGGCCGCAAAGTACCCGTCGCCGGCTTCCCTGACACGGGCGTTGTGGACATGCTTGCCGACCTTGGCCACGAGTACGACCCGTACGAGGGTATTGCACTCGAGACCGGTTACATAACCTCCTCATCCCCACCAATCGTCGTGAACGGCGTGATCGTTGTCGGCAACTCCGCGGAGCAGGGCTACAACCAGTCCCGAATCGAGAATATTCCCGGCGACATCCTGGGTTACGACGCTCGTACGGGCGAGTTCCTGTGGAAATTCAATGTCATCCCGAAGCCTGGAGAATTTGGCCACGACACCTGGGAGAACGATGCCTGGCAATGGACTGGCGACATCTCGTCGTGGGCACCACTGTCAGCCGACCAGGAACGTGGCATCGTCTACGTGCCGACCAACGGCGCAACCATGGATTTCTACGGTGGCTTTCGTCCCGGTGACAACCTGTTCTCCACCAGCCTGATAGCTCTGGACGTCAAGACCGGCGAACGCATCTGGCACTACCAGCTGGTGCATCACGACATCTGGAACTACGACACACCGACCGCACCAGTACTGATGGACGTCACAGTCGATGGCAGGAAAATACCGATTGTCGTACAGACAACCAAACAATCGTTCGCGTACACGTTCAACCGCGAGACCGGCGAGCCTGTCTGGCTGATTGAAGAGCGACCGGTACCGGCGTCAACCGTACCGGGTGAACAGCTGTCACCGACTCAACCGTTCCCGAGCAAACCGGCTCCGTACGAGATTCAGGGATTGACGCACGATGACCTGATCGACTTCACCGCGGATCTGCGCGCCCGTGCGATCGAGAACCTGAAAGAGTACAAGATCGGCCCGCTGTTCAACCCACCGCTGCATCGTGACAATGACGAGGGCTACAAGGCTGCGCTGTGGTGCCCCGGAGATACGGGCGGGGTAAACATCGACGGTCCGAATACTGCTGATCCGGAAACGGGCATTCTTTACGTTACGTCGCACAAAGCGTGCACATCGCGCATCATCGCGCCCGGCGAAGAACGGGACAAATTGCTGGAAGCACCTACAGGAACCACCATAGCGCGCTATGCCGTGCTGCGACCGGACGGTGTGCGCGGCCCGGATGATCTGCCCTTGTTCAAGCCACCGTACAGCCGGATCACGGCCATCGACATGAACACCGGCGAACATGTATGGATGTCGCCAGTGGGCGAAACGCCGGAACGCGTCCTCAACCACCCGGACCTTGCCGGCATGGACATTCCGAACACCGGCACCGGCCGAATGGCGCCAATGACGTTGACGAAGTCACTGCTGATCTACGCCTCGGAGTCGTCCGACGGCACACCCGCATTGTTCGCGGTTAACAAAGCAACGGGCGAAACTGTGGGCAAAGTCGAGATGTCGGAACGGACCCGTTACGGCACGATGACCTATATGCACGAAGGCCGGCAATACATCATCGCGCAAACCGGTCCGTCGCTTACGGCGCTGGCGCTTTACGAGTAGCGCGACTGCAGGAGCCCCGAAGACAGGAATCCCGGCTTACAGCCGGGACTTCTGTTTTGGGCACAGCGTTTAGGTCCGGCGTTAGTTGCTTTTGGCAGGCGGTTTGCAGGAGTTAACTGACTGCGCCATCACTTCAGCGAGATCGTCCGCGGTCGCCGCAGCCAGCGTCCAGCCCAGCATGCCGTGACCACAATTGAGGAACAGCCCGGCAAGATCGCTGGCGCCCGTAATGGGTCGTCCATCCGGCGTCATGGGCCGCGAACCGGCCCACGGTGACGATTGTGGATGGTCATAGAGTGCCGCCAATGGCGCCGTTTCACTGGCCATCTTGCGTAGCAACGCGATACGGGCCGCATCGTCACGGTCACTGAAGCCAACGAAATCGGCAAAACCTGAAACACGCATTCTGTCAGCCAGTGGGCTGAACAAGATGCGGCGCTTCAGGTCGGTGATACTGATTCGCGGCGCCGCACTACCGCGCGGCACACTAAGACTGTAACCGCGCACCGGGTAGACAGGAACTGAAATGCCGACGTCACGCAGGATGTCGGGACTGCGTGCACCAAGGCAAACCACGACGGCGTCGGCCGTCATCTCACCTTTGCTGGTCTGCACCCCCACGATACGAGCACCGTCACGCAGCAAGCCGTTGACCGTTTCGCCCAACCGCAGGTTCATGCCCTTGTTGCGCTGCAGCCAGCCAGCAAGACCCTCTGCAAAGACACGGGCGTCACCGGTTTCATCCTGTGCGGAATAGAGTGCGGCCGCGTAGCGGCCGGCCATCGCCTCAATGGCGGGTTCAAGCGCGATTGCATCGGCCATGCTGAGCAGTTCTGTCGTGCAACCGTGTCGTTTCTTGAGCGAGATTGTTTGACGACTGGCCTCCAGATCCGCGCCTTCCGGTAATAACACGAGCTTGCCGTCTTTTTTATGGGCGAAACTGACCCCGGTTTGCTCGCTGATCATAGCCATTCGGTGCGCCGACCTCATTGCCAGTTCGAGTACGGCGATCGTGTTGTTGCGCGCCTGCTTATGGGTACATTGACGCAGGAATCGCAGACCCCAGCCTGGCAGCCAGGGACGGGTCAGGAGACGCACCCGGGTTGCCGGATCGCGTCCCAGCAACAAACCGGGAATACCAGGAAGAAACGAAGGTCGAGCCAATGCATCGGTGAAACTGTAGGAGAGCTGCCCGCCATTGGCATGACTCGCACCTGCCGCGACAGCATTGGCGCGATCAATAACCGTAACCTCGTAGCCGCGCAGCGCCAACGAATAGGCACTGGTCACTCCGGCAATTCCGGCACCCAGTACGACAACATGCATAGCAGTCCGCCCGTTACCTGAAGGGCGCATGGTATGCGCACTATGGACCGTTACTCAACACACGCGACCGACTCGTCGACCCGCGCCGGGTTGCTGGCGTGCAGGATCAGACACAGAACAGTGGGTACGACCTACCCCGCCGTCGTCTGCGGCTGCTGAGTGTCAGTTTATTTTGAGCGCCGCATCCCGACCACGCAGGGTTTCTTCACTGGAACGAATACGCAGATTGGTCTGGTCGGGGTTGGCGTGAACGAGGAATCCGTCCGGCGTGTGCAGGAGCAGAGAGACGTCAATATCGGTGTCGCGCGCGTTTGCCCGGCGGCGAATGTTGCAAACCACCCGGCTACGCTGGCAATCGATGACTTCGAACTGGTTCTCGGTGACACTGACGTTGAACGACTCCGGATCGCCGCGGACCAGGTCAGTCTCACGCACGGCCGCTACTTCCCGCCCCTGCTCGTCGTAGATATCCAGCGATACTTGCAGATCGCCGTTGGTCGTCGCGCGCCGAACCGTCAGCACGGGTTCGCCTTTGCAGGCCAGCAAGTGTGGTGTATCGGCATAACTATTACCGCCAAGTCGTACCGTGAAGTCTTTTTGTATCTTCATACGAGTATTGATACTCCTCTGGCTCAGGCGAGTGTCAGACTGCCGGTCTCGTCAATGTCGAGCTGCATGTCTTCGCAGAAATCGGCAAAAGCATCGGGGACCGCCAGCACCGTGCGGCCTTCGTACTCAAAGGTTTTGTCGTCGTTGTGCACCGGCTCGAGCGACAACGCCAGACCCGACTCTTCGCTGCGAACCATACGCAGACATCGTCCGTCATCAGGGCTCTCACTCATCGTGTTTATTGTGTCATCAAATTTTTGCAGTGCAGCTTCGCTCACAGTCAACATACGAACTCCTTCGTGAATGAAAAAAAAACAGAGAGGCTACGCGGGGACCCGCGCACCGGAGCGCAGAATCAGGTCTTGCGCAGTAACGCTGTTACAAAGCCAGGCTGGCCGGCTTTGACTGAGGAATAAAGCAACGCAACAAGCAGGCCTACGAGTATGCCCGGCAAACCCTCGTACAACATGTTATGCCAGCCCAGAAGGCGCCAACCTATCGCTGTCGATACACCCGCCAACATCGCAACGATGGCGCCTGCTTCGGAAATCCGCCTGCCCAGTACGTACAGAGTCAATAACGGAGCGAATGCTGAAGCAAGTACCGACCAGGACATGATGACGAGCTGAAAAACGCTGCGTGAACCGCTGACCGCCATCCCCAGCGCAAGGGCAACGACGAAGGCAGTTACAGCTTTCATCTGCCAGCTTTTTTCCAGCCTCGACGGCGCGAGGTCGTGAGTCACGGCAGCGGAGCAACTCAGTACCAGTGAGTCGGCAGTCGACATAGTCGCAGCGAAGATGCCGGCCAACACCATACCAACGAAAAAGTCCGGCAATAATTCAAGCGCCATGGTTGGCAATGCAAGTTCGGCATCGAGATCACCAAGTGACGGCAGGTACAGGCGTGACAACATGCCCACGCCGGTAGCAAGCAGGTAAAAGCTAATGAAATAGCTGTAGTACCAGAAGCGTGTTCGGTTCAGGTTCTTAACGTCGTCCAGCGCCATAAACCGCACCATGACGTGTGGTTGACCGACAACCGAGAAGCCCGCGAACATCCAGCCGATAACGAACATTGCGACACCCGCGAGACCGGGCAAGAGCACGTCGTCCGGGTAGATATCCAGGTAGCCGGGAATTTCGGCCAGTTGCGAGACAGTGGCATCGAGCCCCCCCTTACCCTGTACCGCGACGAACAGCATCGTCGACATTGCCGCCAACATGACCATCGACTGAGCGGCATCGGTCCATATCGACGCCCGGATGCCACCGGCAACACTGTATGCGAGCACCATAATGGCGACGGCTACCGCGCCATACAGCGGATCCCAGCCGAGCACGCCCTGCAATGCTTTGCCGCCCGCACTTATTTGTGCGGCGGCATAGGAACCCAGAAAGATCAACATGACTACGGCGGCAATACGTCGCCATACCGTGAACTCTTCGCCGTGCCAACGTGCCATCACGGCAGCAAAAGAAGCTTCGTTCGTTGACTCGGTGTGCTGACGCAAGCGCTTGTGAATAAACAGCGAACCGATGAAGTCACCCAGTATCCAGCCCGTCATCAACAACGCCGCAGCCATACCGGCCGTATAGGTAAAGCCGATGACACCGATGAACATGTAACCGGAGTTGTTTGTTGCGACAGCTGACAGGCCTGCCAACCAGGGTTTGATCTCACGGCTGGCCAGGTAATAGTCATTGCGCGACTTCTTCGCCCGCATGGCCGAAGCGAGGCCGACACCAACGAACAGCAGGAGAAACATGGCGAAACTTGCTTCGATCATCACCGTACCGTTTCGCAGCAGATTCTAGCGGTCGCTGCCACTCTTATGCCGCGCGCGTCGTGCGTTGTTCGTCGTCAACGGCGACCGGTTCAGTGTTCTCAACCAGTTCTTCGTGTAACGCAACGATTGCGGTTTCGTAATCGTCTTCGGCAACAATAAACAATATGTCGACATTGCGAATCAGCTGATGGACACCCAGCAGGTTGACACCCGCCGCAGCCAGACAATTAACGGCGCGTGCGGTCAGCCCTTCGACCTCCAGGTCGCTGCCTATCGCCGAAACGATGGCCACCTTGCGCACGGTAATCGTCGCTGACTCAAACCGTTCACCGAGCTCCACCGTCGCACGTTTAACCGACTTCAGTGGTCCTTCGATGTAATGTGCAATGGTGTTGGCGTTCGATGTCTTGGTGATAATTCGTAGCCGATGATGCTTCAGTGCCTCCAGGATCGCGGAGTCGTAACCGTTGACCCTGACCATGTCCTGTTCGAAGAACTCCAGGGCATAGACACTTTTTATCCCGGTAACCATCTCCGTTCGCGAATCCTCGGATGTGTAGTTACCACTAATCACTGTTCCCGGATTCTCCGGATCAAACGTGTTCTTGATTCGCAGCGGTATTCGCGCCTGCCGCAGCCCTTTGGCCGCACTCGGGTGTATTGCTTCCATCCCCATGTTGGAAAGCTGGTCGGCAACATCGTAGTTGGTGCGGCCGATCTTGCGCACTTTGTCTTCCCCGATCAGCTTGGGGTCACCGCTCGAAAGGTGGAACTCCTTGTGGATAATCGCTTCGCGGGCACCAGTAAGTACCGCGACCCTGGAAAAGATCACTTCGGTATAACCACGACCGTAGTTCATGATCGCGCCATCTTTGCTGTGGCCATAACCGGTCACTATCGGCAACGTTGCAGCCAGGTCGATCTCTGCCAGAGCGCCGCTGATTTTCTCGTCCAGCGACACCTGCTCGTCTTCCCGCCAATTCGTAAGGTCAACGAAAATGGCGTTCACGTGGTGTTGCTGCAACAGCAAGGACGTGTTGTGTGCACTGTGAGCCTCGCCGAGTGCTGAAAGCATTTCCCGCACGGTATTCATGTGCTCAGACAAGCTGAAATGACCGTACGAACAAAGCCGGTGCAGGTCCAGCAAGCAACTGCGGGCACCTTCGATACGCTCTTTGACAAACTGATCTGCGGTACGCCGGTCGGCATGATCGCCGAATATTTCTGCGTTGATACGCGTCATGTCCGCGCCGACTTTGCTCAACGCATCGCCCCACGCCCAGTCCGATTCCGCATCGGCGAACAACGCGTGCACCCCGGGCTCGCCGGTTTTCTTGTGGCGCAGCAACTTGTCGGTAATGCCGGCGTAAGCCGAAACTACGAATATTCGTTGATAGAGATCGCTGCCCGTCCGTTTGCCGATGAAAATATTGTTCAGTACGGATTCAGTATCGGCCATCGACGTACCGCCGATCTTTTCAACCGTATGCTGGCTGTCTGGCTGCGTTGTCATCTGCGTCTCGCTTGCCTCGTGAGGGGCCTTGGAATGCATGGTTCCGACAGTTCAAGCGTCATCGGCCGGCAACGGATAGGCTCCGCTGGCGTCGTGAACTTCTGTGCCAGTTACCGGCGGATTGAACACACAGGCCATCTGCATTTCTTCCTCGGCTCTGAGGATGTGGGGATCGTGCTGGTCAAGCGCATAGCAGATGCCCGGTCTGATCTGGGTCACTTCACCCGTCAAACGGCTTTCAATGCTGCCTTTTCCAGACATGCAGTAGACGGATTCAAGGTGACGCTGGTAATGCATCGGCAATTCCGCGCCTGCATGAATCGTTGTAATGTGAAATGAAAAGCCCATACCGTCTTCTTTCAACAGCAAGCGCACACTGGTCCAGCCTTCCGCCTCGACTTTGCGCGAGGTATTTTTGGCTTCGTTGTAGTCCCTTATGATCATTTTCTTATTCCTTGGTGTCAGGCCGCGGCGCGTTCGTGTTCAGCCGCGGTGGCCGCAACGGCTTTGCCGAGAATATCCAGACCGCTCTGCATCTCCTCACTGGTAATGGTCAGCGGTGCCAGGCATTTGACGATCTCGTCATTCGGCCCGGCCGATTCGATAATCAAACCGTTCTGGAAGCATTTCTTGATAACAGCCGCCGCGAATTTTCCACTGGGCATTTCCAGACCGCGCATCATGCCGCGCCCTTTCAATACCAGTTTGCTGGAGCCTGCTTTGCTCGCAATGGACCGCAAGCCCTGCTCAAGCTGAGCGGCGCTGCGGGCGATGGTCGCCTCGAAGCCCTTTCGATCACGCCAGAAGTGCTCGAGAGCGGCGCGTGCAGTTACGAATGCATGGCAGTTGCCGCGAAACGTACCGTTGTGCTCGCCGGGCAGCCATTCGTCATACTCGCGGTTGATCAGCACCAACGCCATCGGCAAACCATAGCCGGACAGGGACTTGGCCAGCGTTACGATATCCGGTTTCACGCCGGCGGCTTCGAAGCTGAAAAACGAACCGCAACGGCCGATACCCGCCTGTATGTCGTCGACAATGAACATTGCGCCGTGCTTGCGCGTGATCCTGGCAACTTTGCGCAGCCATTCATTGCTGGCGACGTTCAAGCCACCCTCGCCCTGAACTGTTTCAACGATCACGGCGGCGGGTGCATCAATGCCACTCGACGGGTCGCTCAGAACCTTATCGAGATAGTCAGCCGTATCGATGTCTGCGCCCATATAGCCGTCATACGGCATGCGCGTAACGCCACCCAGGTCGATGCCGGCACCACCGCGGTGGTGCTCATTGCCCGTTGCCGCCAACGCACCCAACGTTACACCGTGGAAGCCGTTGGTAAACGAAATGACATTCGTGCGGCCGGTGACCTTGCGGGCCAGCTTCAACGCTGCCTCAACCGCATTGGCACCCGTTGGCCCGGGAAACTGCAGGACATAGTCCAGGTTGCGCGGTTTCAGCACCGTCTCGTGGAATTCAAACAGAAACCGTTCTTTGGCATCACTGTGCATGTCCATGCTGTGAGTGACACCGTCGTCAGTGATGTAATCAACCAGCGCATCTTTCAGTACCGGGTGGTTATGACCGTAATTCAGGGTCGAACAACCCATCAGGAAATCGAGGTACTTCGAACCGTCTTCCCCTTCCAGCTGCACGCCTTTGGCTTTGTTGAAAATCGCCGGGAAATTCCGCGAATAGCTGCGCACTTGTGATTCAAGCAGCTCAAAAGTTTCGACGACCGGTTTATGCCCCGGCACCGTGTTGTTGTTCACCATGGTGATCCTCTGATTAATTCGTTATTGGATTCAGGACGCAGATTGAAGCGGGCGTTGTCGCGCACCGCTGCCCGCAACTGGGCCGATGGTTATCAGCCGTTCGCTGGCATGCAGCCCCTGAAAATGGGTTTGACTCTCGAAGCCGGCAGCCTCGTGAAATGGCGCATCGATACGCGCTGCCAGCGAGCGAAACAAGGCAAATGAGCCTTGGTTGTCTGGCGTTATTGTGGTTTGCAAGCGAGCAATACCCGCGCACTCGTCCCGTGCCAGCAGATCGTCAAGCATGCGACCGGCCAAACCCGAGCCACGGGCGTCCTCGTGCACAGCAACCTGCCAGATAAACAGCGTGTCGTTCGCCTTTGGGGAACGGTAGGCGGAAATCCAGCCGACGATGCGCCCGGCTCGCTCTGCAACGATACAGGTGTCCGCAAAGTCCGTGCACTGCAACAAATTGCAGTACACCGAGTTCTGATCGAGAGGTGGGCACGCCGCGATAAGGCGATTGATGGCAATGCCGTCCTGGCCCGTCGGTTTTCGCAGCACGGTCCTTGCGGCGCCGGCAATGGCGGCCGGGGATCTGTTAGCGGTAATGTCCATATTACTTCGATAGTCTAACAATTTGACGGGCAAAGGTGAACCGCTCTGGTGCAGGCTGAGCAGGCGATACAGTGACATGGGGATAAAATATTATTTTTAAAGTATTTTTTTCGCATCTTTTTGGCCAATTCTGGTGCCTCTCTGCAATCCAGCTCCACTCAATATTTAGTAGATCTAATTAACATGACCAAAATATGACCACAGGACTGGCGCCACAGGGCCTCTAGCAGCCACAATCGCGCCACCGTAATGAGGGTCCTGTGAGAGCCATGGAAAACCGATCAGAGAGCGCGCTCGTCGCCTTGCGGCGCATCCTGCGCGCGACCGAATTGAACGCGCGACAGCTGGCCAGTCAAACGGGACTAACACCGTCACAGCTGATCGTTTTGCAAATTGTGGCCAGGGAAGGCAAGGCACTGCCCAGCACCGTCGCTCGCGGGGTACGCCTTACCCAGGCAACGGTGACATCACTGGTCGACAAACTGGTGGACGCCGGCCTCGTTACCCGGCGGCGCGACACTGAAGACCGGCGCCGCAACTGGATCGAGATGACGGCCGCCGGCCGTGAGCGTATCGAGCAATCACCTGATCTGCTGCATGATCGCTTTGCCGCCAGTTTCGAAGCTCTCGATGACTGGCAGCAATCCATGCTGGTTGCCGCACTGGAGCAGGTGTCGTCAATGCTCGACGCTGGCGCGCTCGACGCGGCACCGGTACTTGATGTGGGTGATATTGACCGCTAACGGGTGATCCCGCCGTGGCACGCGGTCAGATATTGCGCCGAACGGTTACATTCCGGACCCGGCGAACGCCGATGCCGGATACAGGCGAATCGTGCTACCGCCACACAGCCGCTCGCGAGCAGCTTGGCTGCTCGACGTTACCGACCCCCATTCCAGGGGCCGGCACGCATTGCGATTTTGTGCAGCCGACTAGCCTGCCTTGCGGGCCGCACTGAGATTGTCTTCGGCAAACTGCCAGTTCAACAGGTTGTCGAGCACCCGATCCAGATAACCACCGCGGTCATTCTGCGTATCCAGATAATAGGCGTGCTCCCAGACATCGACCGTCAGGAGCGGTGTGGCGCCTGCACGCAACGGATTGTCAGCATCGTGCGTGCTGCAGATTTGCAGCTTGTTGTCCTTGCCGAGGACCAGCCAGGCCCAGCCCGAGCCGAAGTGCCCCAGTGCTTCGTCCTTCAGCTTGCCGCGCATCGTCGCGAAATCACCGAATTCTGCCGCAATCATCTCGGCAAGCTCTCCGCCCGGAGCGCCACCACCGTTTGGCGTGAGGCTTTGCCAGTAAAAATCATGGTTCCAGATTTGCGCAGCCAGATTGAACACACCGCCGCTCGACGTCTCAACGATTTCCTGCAGGCTCTTCTGCTCGTCGGGAGTACCGGCAAGCTGCCCCTGCAACTTGGTCATGTACCCGGTGTGGTGCTTGTCGTAGTGGAACTTGACTGTCTGCTCACTGATATGCGGCTGCAGTGCGTCGTACGCATAGGGCAGCGGTTTCATTTCAAACTTCATGATTTCTCCAGAACTGTATAGAAAACTGTATAGAGTGTGGCCGAACAAGCGCGCAGTCTATCGCGACCACGCCCGGCATTCAGCATGTCAGCATCAATTGCGACCGCTTTGTCAGTTTAGGTGCAGATTTCATGCCAGTAACGGATGCGACCGAACACCGCTCATTCAGCGGCAACGCGGCGATTTACCCAGCACATCTTGCAATGACCCTGTAAATCTTGCGGCCCGCAATCGCCCGAAGGGTTCATCGGCAACACGGGATTGGTTTATCATCGACGGCCCATTGGCGCTGCGGCGCCAGCCTCCGCAATCCGGGAACCAGAAACCAATGTCAGATCCACTCGAAGAGGCGTCGCTGCGCTATCACGAGCGTCAACCGGCCGGCAAAATCACCGTCACTCCGACCAAGCCACTCACCAACCAGCTTGATCTGGCGCAGGCCTATTCACCTGGCGTTGCGTTTCCCTGCATGCGTATCAAGGAAGACCCGACCCTCGCCGCCAAATACACCGCGAGAGGCAATCTGGTAGGCGTTATTTCCAACGGCAGTGCCGTCCTCGGACTGGGCGCTATCGGCCCTCTGGCGGCCAAACCGGTCATGGAAGGCAAGTCTGTCCTGTTCAAGAAATTTGCCGGCATCGATGCCTTCGACATTGAAGTGGACGAGAACGACCCGGACAAGCTCGTGGAGACGATTTCCCGACTCGAACCCACCTTTGGCGCGATCAACCTGGAAGATATAAAGGCGCCGGAGTGTTTCATCGTCGAGGAAAAGCTCGATGCCTGCATGAACATTCCTGTATTTCACGACGACCAGCACGGCACAGCCATCGTCGTCAGCGCCGCCATCAAGAACGGACTGAAAATCGTTGGCAAGAACCTGGAAGACATCAAGGTCGTCTCGACCGGTGGCGGCGCCGCCAGCCTGTCGTGCCTGGATCTGCTGGTGAAGCAGGGCCTGCCGATGGACAACATTACCTTGTGCGACTTGCACGGCGTCGTTTATGCCAGTCGCGAAGCCGACATGAACCCCTACAAATCGCGCTTCGCCCGCGACACCGAGTTGCGCAATCTTGATGAGGCCATCGCCGGCGCCGACGTCTTCCTCGGCCTTTCAGCACCGAACGTGCTGAGCGCAGACATGGTCAAGAAAATGGCCGACCGGCCATTGATCCTGGCGCTGGCCAACCCGACGCCAGAGATCCTGCCGGAAGTAGCTATCGCGGCACGGCCGGACGCCATTATTGCCACAGGTCGCTCCGACTACCCGAACCAGGTCAACAACGTCT
This sequence comes from Woeseia oceani, assembly GCF_001677435.1. Classification (GTDB taxonomy): domain Bacteria; phylum Pseudomonadota; class Gammaproteobacteria; order Steroidobacterales; family Woeseiaceae; genus Woeseia; species Woeseia oceani. The sequence goes on along the minus strand of NZ_CP016268.1, from coordinate 609,905 downwards.
TGTGCTTTCCGTTTATTTTTCGCGGCGCACTCGATGTTGGCGCCACCAAAATCAACGATGCAATGAAAATCGCCTGTGTCGACGCCATTGCCAATCTCGCGCAGCTTGAGTCGACGGACGAAGTGGCGAATGCTTACCAGGGAGAAGAGCTGACCTTCGGCCCTGAGTACGTCATACCTAAGCCGTTCGATCTCCGACTGATGGAAGAAGTGTCGCTGGCCGTAGCGCGGGCTGCCATGGAATCCGGGGTAGCCACGCGGCCGATTGCCGATCTGGATGCGTATCGAAACACCTTGCGCAGCTTCAGTCATCGCTCTTTCATGTTCATGCAGCCGGTCATAGACGTTGCCAAACGCGACACCGAACGCCTGGCCTACGCTGAAGGTGAAAACGAAGTGGTCCTGCGCGCCGTGCAGACAGTGATCGACGAACGGATTGCCTTCCCGGTTGTTATCGGCCGTGCGTCTGTTGTCGACGAACGTATCAGCCGGCTGGGTCTGCGCATGCGGGCCGGACAGGACTTCGAACTGGTCGATCCCGAAAATGATCCGCGTTACCGCGACTACTGGCAGTTCTATCATTCACGGGTCTGCCGGAAAGGCGTATCCGTCTCAGCGGCCAAAACCCTGATGCGAACGAACAGCACGGTCATTGCCGCTTGCATGGTTGCCATGAAACAGGCCGATGCCCTGTTGTGTGGGACGATTGGTCGTTTCGACCATCATCTGCAAGACATCATTGAGATCATCGGCTCTGAGACACCGAACCACAAAGTCTCGTCAATGTCGGTTCTGTTCCTGCCGGACGGGCCACTGTTCATATCCGATGCATTTATTTCGGTTGATCCTGGCGTCGAACAGCTTGTCGCGATGACCCTGGCCAGCGCTGAACGAGTGCAAAGCTTCGGGATCAAGCCAAAAATCGCATTGCTTTCGCATTCCAACTTCGGCTCATCGGCAGCACCGTCTGCGCGCAAGATGCGCGATGCGACCCGCATCATCAAAGAGCGAGCGCCGCATCTTGAAGTTGACGGCGAAATGCACGCACTGACGGCTATGAACGAGTCTATACGCAAGACCCTGGACCCCAGCTCACCGCTGACCGACAGAGCCAACCTGCTCATCATGCCCAATCTCGATACGGCAAACATCGCGATGGAGCTGATCCGCTCCGTAACCGATGCATTGTTTATCGGCCCTATTTTGTCAGGCACTGCCATGCCAGCACACATAGTCACACCCTCGATGACCGCCAAGGGCATCTTCAATATGAGCGCTATTGCGGTTGCGGATGCCTGGCAGCGCACGCACGACGACTAGGCGCGGTCGGTCGCTACAACTACCATCGATACTTCGCTGTTGTTGTCGGGCTTGCTTTGCGACTCGCGTGCAGGCTGGCTGATATTAGCGGTGCCGCCGTCTTTCGGCCGGAGAAACAATGACCGACAACAGTGAACAGGCGGCCGGGTTTTTCACCCGGTTCCTGGGCGTGTTTCGCTACAGTCACCGGGCGTTGCACCTCGTGTGGAGCACCAGCCCGCTACTGACAGTCGTACTCGCGGTGCTGACATTGACAGCGGGCATCCTGCCCGCAGCGATCGCCTGGGTTGGCCAACTGATAGTCGACGGCGTGGTCGCAGCGATGGCGGCCGAGCAAGCCGACACGACCTACGTGTTGCGCCTGCTTGGTGCCGAGGCGTTGCTGGTAATCGGCGTTGCGGCAAGCCAGCGCGGCATCTCCGCCAGTCAGTCGCTGCTACGCGCGCTGCTCGGGCAGCGTGTCAACGTGATGATTCTCGAAAAAGCGCTGACCCTGCAGCTCGCACACTTCGAAGACTCCGAGTTTTACGACAAACTGACTCAAGCGCGACGTGAAGCGTCGAGCCGCCCGCTTAGCCTGGTAAACCGCACGTTCGGCCTCGTCCAGAACGCCATCACTCTCAGCAGTTATGCCGCGCTGCTGTACAGCTTTTCACCGTGGGCTGTGGTCATTCTGATCGGCGCTGGCTTGCCGTCGTTTTTTGCGGAAGCCAAATTTTCCGGTGATGCGTTTCGCCTGTTTCGCTGGCGATCACCCGAGACCCGCATGCAAATGTACCTGGAGACAGTGATTGCGCGCGAAGACGGCGTCAAGGAAGTCAAACTGTTCCAGCTGGGCCCGCGGCTGCTGCAACGCTACCGCGACATTTTCAACAAGCTGTTTGTCGAAGACCGCAAACTGACTTTGCGGCGGGACGGCTGGGGCTTTGTACTGGGGCTGCTGTCCACAGCCGCGTTCTACGGCGCATACGTCTGGATCGTGATTGCGACAATCAGCCGCGAAATCACCCTGGGCGCAATGACGATGTACCTGATGCTTTTTCGTCAGGGCCAGTCGGCGGTCAGCGCCAGCCTGACCGCAATCAGCGGCATGTATGAAGACAATCTTTACCTGTCCAATCTCTATGAGTATCTGGCACAGGAAGTGCCCAATCGCGATGGCGAAGCGGACCGAGGCCCCGAACCAGCGCGCGGCATCGAGTTTCGACACGTATCGTTTGCCTACCCAGGCGCAGCTGAAAAAGCACTGGACGATATAAACCTGCAAATACGCCCCGGTCAGAGCCTGGCGCTGGTCGGTGAGAACGGCTCTGGCAAGACTACGTTGATCAAATTGCTGACGCGTCTCTATGAGCCTACGGCGGGCGAGATTTATCTGGACGGACTGGCACTCAGCGACTGGAGCGTCGAAGCACTGCGGCGTCGCGTCGGTGTCATCTTTCAGGACTTCGGCCGTTACCAGTTTTCCGTTGGCGAGAATATCGGCGCCGGCGATGTCCGTTACATCGATGACGAAGCACGCTGGGCGACTGCCGCGCAGACCGGTATGGCAGCACCTTTTATCGAAGACATGCCCGAGGGCTATCACACGCAACTGGGTCGCTGGTTCAAAGGCGGCCGCGAGCTGTCAGGCGGTCAATGGCAGAAAATCGCTCTGTCTCGCGCGTTCATGCGCAGTGAGGCCGATATCCTCGTGCTGGACGAACCCACTGCGGCCATGGATGCTGCATCCGAAGCGGCGGTCTTCGATCACTTCCGGCAGTCGAGTCGGGACAAAATGACAATCCTTATTTCACACCGCTTCTCAACCGTGCGCGCCGCTGATCAGATCATCGTCATGCAACATGGCCGAATCGTCGAGCGCGGCGATCACAACGAACTGCTGGCAATGGGCGGGCAGTATGCACATTTGTTTGAGCTGCAGGCCAAGGGCTATCAATAGACGGCGCAGCTCAGGCGGCCGCAAACGTTTTCGGCACTTGTAGATTGCTGAAGGTAGCCGCGCGTGGCGCGATGGATGGTATGGCAGGCAATACCTGATTGACCGGTACTAGTAAATACTGGCAGCCATGATGCCGCCGTCCACAACCAGGTTGTGACCGGACACCCAGCGCGCGGCGGGCGAGGCCAGAAACAGGCACGCGTCGGCAACGTCTTCCGGCTGGCCCAGCCGTTGCAACGGCGCACGTTTCTGCCAGCGCTCCACACCTTCCGGCCATTGATCTTCTATTCCCGGCCGGCCGACTGCACCAGGAGACACAGCGTTCACGCGTATGCCATAAGCGCCGAGCTCCTGTGCCGCAGAACGGGTCAGCATTACCACCGCCGCCTTGGCACTGTTGTAGTGACTGTGCTCCGGGCCCGGGCTGGACGCCGCAATGGACGCAATATTGACAATTGCCCCGCTACCGGCCGATTTCATATGCCGGGCCGCCGCCTGCGAACAAAGAAACGCCGAATCGAGGTTGGATCGCAACATCTCCGACCACTCGGCATACGTCATATCAAGGAAAGCCGCGTTCGGAAAACTGCCGGCGTTATTGACAAGCACGTCTATGGCTCCGTAATCAGTAACTGCCCGGGCCATCAGCTTGCGAACGTCGCCGGCATCGCTCAGTTCGGCGGCCATCGTGCTGGCCTCACCACCGTCCTTGCGTATCGACAGTGCCAGCCGCAGAGCCTCTTTTTCGCCACTGCGGTAGTGAATCAATACCCGTGCGCCAGCCTCGGCAAAACGCAGGGCAATGGCCGCGCCTATACCTTGAGCGGCACCGGTAACGACAACCGACTGCCCGCTGAAATCGAGTAATTCATTGAATGCGGGGACGTTCATGGCGGTGCTCCGGATGGGGATGAGTCACTTTTGGTTATGCCCACCAAACCAATTGTTTGTTCTCCCGGGCATTGTAGACTGCTACCGTCGATGTGAACCAGTGAATGGACCGGACGACATGAAACTGCAAGAAGTACTTGGCGACTATCAGGCTTTCTATGCCGACGTTGTACGACAACTCGATACGCGCGGCATAAACATCACCGGCAGCCCGATTAGTCATATCGCTGTACGCTCACCGTCTATCGCGGCGTACGAAAAAGTCCGTGACGCATTGCGCCCGCATTGCGTTTCTGAAGTGGAAGATATCCGAAACGGACGCCCGGTCAACAAGCTGCTGTTGGCAGAACCCTTGCAATTGGGTGACGACGCTCGGGTATCGCTGATCGAACTGATACCCACACTGTCCGCGGACAAATACCCGATGGGTCTGGAACACATCGGCTTTGTGCTCGGCTACGCCTATGACACGTTCGCGGAACGCCATCGCGATGCGCTGAGCGGTCTGAAAGAGCACGGTGCGTACAGCCGCCCATGGTTCGTGACATTTGCCAACGGCACCAGCGCCAAATTCTTCCGCTACTCACTGAAAGACGTCATCGAACTCGAAGGCGGACGTTTTGAGCCTTACGAGTCGGCCGCTGCCTGAGCCACTTTGAGGCAGTACGGCATTCGCGCAATCGCGAGGTCTGCGGCCCACCACATTTATTCGGGCACCACCGTATCAGGCACAGTGCCCGCCGGCTGTCTGGGCCGCCCCCGGACCCGGTCCGCGGACTTACTTGCGCGTTGTCCCCACTGTCAAAGATTGTGACAAAAGCCGTCCGGCACGAATTCCGCGGCACAATTTGCCCCGCAAATGACTGCCGGAATGACCATGAACACTCCCCGAATAACTGCACTGCTCTGCCTGTTACTGCCCGCAATTGCCCTTGCCCAATCTGACCCGAGCGACGCGACTGCAGCCGCGGCTGAGCGCCAGCTCGCCGCAGCCGCCGCCGCCGAGTACCGGAGATTGCAACAGGAAACGCCGCCTGCCGCGCCGCGCCAGGAAGCGGCAGACGAGAACACGACGACCCGCTCTAACCTACCAGCGCACTCGCGCCAGCTGCACATGCTCCGGGCCCGCCTCCAGGAAATCGAACAGCGCCGAATTCGTCGTCGCTACCAGCAAGCCCGACTGGCACTGATTGCCAGGATCGATCCGCTGGACGCAGTGGCCGCGAGCACAACGGAACACACGATGAGTGCGCTCAGCGGCAAGTAATCCCGGCACTGCCGCAGTAACCACGTTACGCGCGATCACACATGGTTTACCATCGACAACAATGCAAGCCCGGCCGAGGGCTCCCGGCCAAGCCGACAGATCGCAGTCGCGCCTTTACCGGGCAAGCGGCGTGGAGCTGCTACCGGCCGGCACGGCGGCACACATGATCCGACCAGCTCGCGACAAAAAAAATTAACGCTGAATTGCCCAAGTGGTGACCGCATGTCGAGCAGCAAATTTCGCTATCCCACCGTAACGGCCGTCGTCATCGCCAACATGGTTGGCACCGGCGTCTTCACCAGCCTCGGTTTCCAGCTCCTCGAACTACGCTCGGGCTTTGTACTGCTCGCGCTGTGGGCGATTGGTGGCCTGGCCGCGGTTTGCGGCGCCATGACCTACGCTGAACTCGGTGCCGCGATGCCACGCTCAGGCGGCGAGTACAACTTTCTGTCGCGCATCTATCACCCGGCGGCCGGGTTCGTTTCCGGCTGGGTGTCAGCAACGATCGGCTTCGCCGCGCCGACCGCGCTGGCGGCGATTACCTTTGCCGCCTACGCAACCTCCGCGCTGCTGGACGAGCCGAGTGCATGGCTGCAGAAAGGCCTGGCCTGTGGGCTCGTCATTCTGCTGACGCTGGTCCATGCCGGCAGCCGGCGCGGCAGCGGCGGACTGCAATGGCTTTTTACGATTTTAAAAGTACTGGTCATCGTTTTGTTTTGCGTGGCGGCTGTGACCTTCGCGCCTGCCGTGCAACCCGTCAACTTCCTGCCAACCAGTGGCGACGGCACACTGATTCTGAGCGGCGCTTTCGCCGTTTCGCTGATCTACGTCAGCTACGCGTATACCGGCTGGAACGCCGCCACTTATCTCAGCAGCGAACTCGAAGAGCCACAGCGCACTCTGCCGTGGATACTGATGGGAGGTACGCTGGTCGTAACGGTCCTCTACGTCGCACTTAACTACACGTTTCTGGCGGTCGCGCCGATGGCAAGCATGACTGGCAAGGTGGAAGTCGGCTATATCGCAGCCGATGCCGCATTCGGCGACATTGCAGGCCGCTTCACAGGTGTCGTACTCGCGTTGTTGCTGGTTTCAACGGTCAGCGCGATGACGATGGCCGGGCCACGGGTACTGCAGGTGATCGGTGAAGATTTTCGCGGCCTGTCCCTGCTCGCAAAAACCAACACCGACGGTATCCCGTCAAACGCGATCTACTTGCAGGCTGTGCTGACGCTCACGTTCATCCTCACCTCAACGTTTGAATCCATACTGGTATTTGCTGGCTTCACGCTCGCGCTGAACAGTTTCGCAACTGTGCTCGGCGTATTTGTATTGCGAATTCGGCAGCCCCACCTGCCGCGGCCGTACCGCACATTCGCCTATCCACTGCCACCCATTATTTACCTCTTGCTCACCGCCTGGACATTGACCTTTGTGCTTTTGAACAAACCCTACGAAGGGCTGTTCGGCCTGGCCGTTGTTGCCAGCGGGCTGCTGTTCTATGCCGTGTCAGCACGGCATGGCCGCACGGCCTCAGCAAAAGCGCTCGACCAGACGTAACGGTAGGGCAGACGGGCATCTTCGCCCGCATAATCAACGCCGATACGCGGGCCGGCAAGAATCTGCGCGGACGGTACGTCGACGCCGGCATCCTCTATCCATACTTCGGCACCGTGCAGCGAAACACCCGACATCACCGTCGTGATCCCCAGTGCCTGCGCGACCGTGCCTGGCCCCGGCATCAGATTCGGCCCGGCCTCGTCCCGGCCACGCCGCTTTTGCAAAGTAGCAAGGCCTGAATATGGCAGCGCTGCCCGGATCAATACTGCATGGGGAATTCCCGCCACATTTGTCACGACATTGAAGAGATGGTGGATGCCGTAGCAGAGATACACATACGCCAGACCGCCCTCCCCGTACATGACCTCGGTACGCGCCGTGCGCCGGCCGCCGTACGCATGACTCGCACGATCGCCAATGCCTGCATAGGCTTCAGTCTCGGTGATCAGTACTTTGCACTCGTGGCCAGCGTGTCGGGTACAAAGCAACTTGCCGAGTAATTCGCGGCTGATCGTGAGCACGTCGCTCCGGCAATAGAAATGTGGCGGTAATTTCATTCCGGTCTTCGCCCGTCTGCAGAGCTGGGGTATTGTAAAGGCTTACTCGCTCCGCGGCCCTCAAAAAGAAGAAAGCAATCACCAATGACAAACAGAATTCGGAACGGCTGGCTGCTGGTCGGCCTCGCCTTGCTCACCGGCGCTTGTTCAAGCACGGCAATCAATACCGCACCGGTGAAGCATTGCAGCAATGCCAGGCTGCACGTCGACGCCTACTTCGCCGGCGGCAATTTCTATCAATGCGCATTCGATGCCGCTGGCAATATCCGCATGGATATACGCCCGGAAGATGAGCGCATCAATCCCAGCCCGTGGTACGCGTTTCGCCTGAGCCGCACCGAGCCTGGCGCCGTTGACATTACCCTGGATTTTGCCGATGACCGCGCCCGTTACTGGCCGAAAGTGAGCTACGACGGTCACCATTGGCAAGCGCTGCCAGAGTCGGCTGTCAGTATTGCCGACGACCAGCACACAATGACACTGACTGTACCGGCCGATCGTCCGATTACCTGGATTGCAGCACAGGAACTGCTGACGGCCGAATGGTACCAGCAGTGGTTCCGCGAGCTTGGCGCACACCCCGGCGTCGAAATCAAACTCCTGGGCAGCAGCGCGCTCGGCCGCCCCCTGCACCTGGCCATTACACCGCAGCGACCCGAGTTTGTGGTCCTGCTTGGCCGCCAGCATCCGCCGGAAATTACCGGGGCACTGGCCATGCGCCCGTTTGTGCAAACACTAATGGCCGATACCGAACTGGCAAACGCTTTCCGTGATCGCTTTCAGCTCGCCATTGCGCCATTCATGAACCCTGACGGCGTAACGCTGGGGCACTGGCGCCACAACATCAACGGTGTGGATCTGAACCGTGACTGGGGTACCTTCACACAACCGGAAACCGCGAGCTTTGCCGCGCAATTGCAACAGCTGATCGCAGCGGGCGGGCAACCCGCGTTCATGCTGGACTTTCATTCGACCAACCGCAGTCTGTTCTATACCCAGCTTGCCGAAGACTTTCCTGGACAAAGTGATTTCGCAACGATGTGGCTGGATCGTTCCCGGGCGCGAATGCCGGATTACGAATTCAGTCACGAGGCCCGTGCCCGCTCCACTCAGGGCAATACCAAGAACTGGTACTTTGGCACGTACGGCATTCCGGCCATTACTTATGAAGTCGGTGATGAAGTTGCACGCGACGCCATCGCGCGCAGCTCGGTCGTCTTCGCTGAAGAATTCATGCGCCTGATGCTGGAATCGCCAACTGGCTACTGAAGCAGCGCTGGTGCCAGGTAAAGCGCTGTCAAGGTAACCACGACGATGCCGATGAGGTTCAGAAATACGCCCGCCTTCACCATTTGTGGAATGCTGATCGTGCCGGTCGCAAACACGATGGCGTTTGGCGGCGTTGCCACCGGCAACATGAAGGCGCAACTGGCCGCGATCGTGATCGGCACAGTCAGCACGATCGGTGGCACACCCGCCTGAACAGCGATGGCACCAACGACTGGCAGCAGTGTTGCCGTGGTTGCGAGGTTGCTGGTGAGTTCTGTCAGGAATATCACCAGCGCCACAGCCGCCAGCACCAGCACCGCCGTGCCGAACGCGTTCAGCGGTGACAGGCTTTCACCCAGCCACAAGGCAAGACCGGAACTCGAAACGGCAGCCGCCAGACTCAGCCCACCGCCGAACAGTATCAGGACACCCCAGGGCAAACGGGCGGCATCGTGCCAGGTCATCAACTGCGGCTGTGCCTTGTTGCCGCTCGGTATCATGAACAGCAGCACAGCCGCGGCCATGACGATACCGGTATCCGACACGCCGGTAAGGCCCAGCCAGTCCATCAATGGCCGGCGCAGCATCCAGCACGTCACAACAGCGCCAAATATCACAGCCACACGCTTTTCAGCAGTGCTCATTCCACCCAATTCCGCCCGCAGCTCGTGCAGGTGATCCTGCACCGCCTGACTTGCCGGGATATTGACCGGATACAGGTAACGGGTCAGCGCCAGCCAGGCCAGCGGCAACATGACGAAACTGACCGGGATGCCCACTGCCATCCAGCGGGCAAAACTGATTTCGATACCGTAGTTGGAAGCAAGATAGCCCGCCAGCAATGCGTTCGGCGGCGTGCCGATCAACGTTGCCAGTCCACCGATACTCGCTGCATAAGCAAGACCCAGCAGCATGGCAATCTGAAAATCATCGCGCTGCTTGTCGGTAAGACCTTCCACGTTGTCGCGAATAACGCCCACTACGGACAGCACGATCGGCAGCAGCATCATGGTCGTGGACGTGTTCGTCATCCACATGCTGAGCAAGGCACACACGAGCATGAAACCACCCACCAGCCGCTTGCCGTCGGTACCGGTTCT